>NZ_CAAAFT010000160.1:0-11101 GCF_900634765.1 Candidatus Protofrankia californiensis
GCCGGCGGACCTCGCCGCGCAGCTTCTCGACCCACCGCCGGCGGTCCGCCGTGTTCCCGCCGGCCACCGCCAGCCCGATCAGGGCCTTGAGGTTCTTGACCAGATGGTTGCCACCGACATCGGTCTCCAGGTGCAACCGCAGGAAGGCCTCGTGCCGGCCGAGGTCGGCACGCACGGTCGAACCGACCGCGCTGTCCCGCGCGAGCGGCTCGAACAGCCCGCACAGCGTCCACGCGCGCAGGGACACGACATAGGGCGCCCATGCGGTGCCGCCATGGAGCGTCGCGGCTCTCCCGCCATCGGGTGTCGCGGCTCTGCCGCCGTGGGGCATCGCTACCCGGCCGCCGTCAGGCATCCCGATCCGGCCGCTGTCGATCATTGTGGCGGTCCGCCAGGACGTGTAGAGCCGGGCGAAGGCGGCCCGGGCCTCGTCGCGGTCACCGTGGGCTGTCAGCGACCAGGCCCAGTCCCAGTAATGCAGGTGGTAGCGCCACAGCAGTGGTGCGCTCGCCTGTTCCCAGTCGAGCTCGGACGGGCTGCCGCCCCGGGGGTGCAGGCGGCGGGTGTGGCCGAGCAGGGTCAGCGCTCCCTCGAGGATCTCGGCCGGGTCCGGCCAGGCCGCGTCGCAGCGGCCGTCGAACGGTATGAAGGAGGGCGGCCAGCAGCCGATCTCCGGCGCGGCCAGGCGCAGCAGGCGATCGGTCGTCCAGGGGAAGCGCCGGGCGAAGGCCCGCTGGCCGCGAAGGCGTACGCGGGCGGTGATCTGTTGCGGCCGCAGGTGCCGCACGGTCCGCAGGTACCGGCCCGGCTGGACGCCTGTGGTAGCTGTGGGGAAGCGGGAAGCCGCCGGTCCGGCAGGCTGTCTCCTCTCCCGTGTGGGCTCGTCGCGGTGGGTGACGGACGGCCCGGCGTCGGTGGGGACGCCGCTGACCGCGGTCGCAACCTCGGGGCCCGACGGATTGTGCAGGCCGGTCACGTCACGAAGGTCGGTCATGTCAGTAGCGCCGCTTCGGCTCGGATGCCCTGGTCGAACGGCCGCGGCGCGAAGCCGAGGTCGGTGGCTGCGTCGGCGATCGAGAACGCCTTGTCCTCGGCGAGCCGGGCGATCTGTTCGGCGCGCAGCAGCGGACGGGCCGCCAGCCGTTCGTATCCGCGGGCCACAGCGAGCGTGGTGCGCAGCGGGAGCGTGACGGTGACCACCCGGCGTCCGACCGCGGCGCCGGCCTCCTCAACGACCTTCCGGAAGGTCAGCGCTTCCGGCCCGGCGATGGTGTAGGAGCGGCCGATGGAAGCGTCCAGCCGTACCGCCGCCAGCACAGCGGAGGCGAGATCGTCGACGTGGACGGGCTGCTGCAGGCGTTTGCCACCACCGGGCAGGGGCAGTAGCGGGGATCGGCGCAGCGCGGCCAGCAGCCGCGCCATGTTCCGGTCGTCCGGGCCTCCGTAGATCATGGTAGGTCGCAGGATCGTCCAGCCGAGGCTGCTGCTGGTGACCGTTTTTTCGGCTTCCGTCCGGATCTGCTTTGTCGCGGCGGGGAGCGTCGTGAAGATTGCGGTGGTGGAGATGAAGATCGCCCGATTTAGCCCGGCCGCCTCGGCCGCCGACACGATCACGTTCGCGTGCCCGAATCCGAGGGAGGCAATGTTGATCAGTACGTCGCCCTTGGCGGCCCGAAACGCGGCGTCCACCGAGGCGGGGTCGTCAAGATCGCCCGGAACGGCCTGCGCGCCCGCGCGTTCAAGGGCGCGAACGGCCGCTGCGCTGCGGGCGAGTCCGGTGATGTGATGCCCTTCCCGGATCGCGTCTGCGACCACCCGGCGCCCGAGAAACCCGGTTCCGCCGGTCACCACCAATCTCATGCGCGTTCCCGGTGCCCGGCGATTTCGGCGATCCAGGATGCGTCCGAAGGCTCGAACTCCGAAGATGTGGACCCGGAAGGTTCGGATGCGCCGGACGCCTCTACCGCCTGCGCAGGATCGGTCACCGGATCGGTCGCCGGTTGGTACGGCTCGACCGTGTCCGCGCTCCGCTGCCGGGGGACGGCGACCGTACGGCCCGCTACCTCCTCGAGGAGGCGGCGGTACCGACGGGCCAGTACCAGGCGGTCGAAACGTGTCGCCACGTAGGCGTGGCCCCGCTCGCTCATTGCCGCGCGCCGGGCCGGGTCCGCGGCCAGGGTGCGGATCGCGCCGGCCAGTTCCAGCGGGTTTTCGGGCGGGACGACGACCCCGCCCGCCTCGGAGAGGATCCGGGCGGCCTCGCCGGTGAGCGCCCCGATGACCGGCCGTCCGGCGGCGAGCAGCTCGAACATCTTCGACGGGATGAAGGTGGAGAACAGCGGCACGTCCCGCAGGGGGACCAGGCAGATGTCGGCCGCGGCGACGATGGCCGGGACCTCGTCGCGGCTGACCGCGGGCAACATGGTGACGTTGGTGAGTCCGAGCTCGGTGACCCGGTCGGCGACCCGTGCCCGGTCGGCTCCCTCGCCGACGAGGGCGACGTGCACCGGGTGTACCGGATCCCGGGCGAGTTCGGCTGCGGCGTCCACTACCGAGACCAGGCCCTGGGAGATGCCGTGGGCCCCGATGTAGACGACGAGGGTGTCGCCGGTGCGCGCGCCGAGACGGTCGCGTAGCGCCGGGGACGGCGACTCCGCCGGGGACGGCGAGTTGGATGGGCTGAAGCGGCTCAGGTCGGCCCCGTTGTGGATCGTGTGGACCTTGCCCGCGGGTATGCCGCGTCCGACGATGTCGTCCCGGAAACCGTCGGTCACGGTGACGACGGCGTCGGCGGCTCGGTAGGCGGCCATCTCCAGGTGTTCGAGCGCGGCTATGACCCGGCGGTTGCGCAGGACGCCGAGCTGCACGAAGATCGCCGGCCACAGGTCGCGGACCTCGACCACCAGGCGTGCGCGCCGCAGCCGGGCCAGCAGCCACGCCGAGCCGAGCGGGAAGAACGTCGGGGACGAGACGACCACGACGTCGGCCGCGCCGGTATGACGCCCGCCGAGCAGCACGCTGGTCGCCATGAACGACAGGTGGGACAGGGTCCGGCGGGCGATGCCCTCGTTCGGGGTGGCGTATATCCACGTCCGTATCACACGGTAGCCGTCGCGATGTTCGATCCGCCGCCGTGCGCCGCGGTACTCCGGCGGCACGATGCCAGTGGGGTGGTTGGGCATCCCGGTCAGGACCGTGACGTCGAGGCCGTCCGCCGCCCATGCCTGTGCCGTCTCGGCGAGGCGGGCCTGCGGGGCACCGACCTCGGGCGGGAAGTAATGGGTGATCAGGAGTACGCGCAGCGGTCGCTGGCCTGCTGGTTCGGTCACCGTAGCTACCTCGACGCCGCGTACGCGATGTGGGCGAACTTCACGGTTGTCTCCTGAGTACGAGATGGCGTGGGAAACGTACTGTCGGTGTGACAGAGCTTATCGTAGTCGACTGGATACGATCCGTATGCACACGTCGGGCGCGGCGATCCGGCTACTCGCCTCAAAGACGTCCGGCAAGGGACAAGCCGTCCAGCCGTCCAGCCGGCCGGCTGCTGGTTCGACGGCCGCTGGTTCGACGGCCGCTCGACGGTCGGTTTGACGCTCTAAGTAGGGAGTTCCGTCGTGCATGTACTCTTCGTCGCCGGTGCTCGGCCCAACTTCATGAAGGTCGCGCCGGTACTGGCCGCAACCGTAGGTCGTGGTGCCGTCACCACGCTCGTGCACACCGGTCAGCACTACGACGCCGCGATGAGCGGGGTGTTCTTCGACGAGCTCGGCCTGCGGGCCCCCGACCACTTCCTCGACGTCGGCTCGGGCAGCCATGCCGGCCAGACCGCCGGGGTCATGACGGCCTTCGAGCCGCTGCTCGCCCTCGTCCGCCCGGACGTCGTCGTGGTGGTCGGCGACGTCAACTCCACACTTGCCTGCGCGCTGGTCGCGGCCAAGTCCGGCATCCCGCTCGCCCATGTCGAGGCCGGGCTGCGCAGCCGGGACTGGTCCATGCCCGAGGAGGTCAATCGTGTCGTGGCCGACCGGGTCTCCGATCTTCTGTTCGCCACCTCGCCGGACGCCGCCGGCAACCTCCGCCGGGAGGGCTACCGGCCCGACCAGATACATCTCGTCGGCAACGTCATGGTCGACACCCTGCTGGCGAACATCGAACGGGCGCGGGCCCGCCCGACACTGTCCCGGCTCGGTCTGCGCGCGGGCGAGTACGGGCTGGTCACCCTGCATCGCCCGGCCAACGTCGACGACCCGGGTGTCCTTGCGAGGCTGCTCGGCGCGCTCGGGACCGTGGCCGAGCGGTGCCCCCTGGTGTTCCCCCTGCATCCCCGGACCCGCGCCCGAGTCGAGGGCCGGTTGCCGGCGGGCGTGACCACGCTCCCGCCCGCCGGCTATCTCGACTTCCTCGCCCTGCAGGCCGGCGCGCGTGTCGTCCTGACGGACTCGGGCGGGGTCCAGGAGGAGACGACTGTCCTGGGGGTGCCGTGCCTGACGTTGCGCGACACAACTGAACGAGAAATTACTGTCGCTGAGGGTACTAATCAGGTCATCGGCACCGATCCCGAGCGGATCGTGGCAGCGGCAGCTGACGTACTCGCCTGCCCACCACGGCCGCGGCGGCCCGCGCTGTGGGACGGACACGCTGGTGAACGGATCGCCGAGATACTGCTCGCCGGCGATTACGGATGTCGCGGCCGGCGGCCGACCGACATCCTCGCCGAGTCCGTCGAAAGTATTTCTGATGTTGGTCTGCGGAATTCCTCCCCGCTGCCGCGGATGACAGATCCGCTGGTGTAAGCCTCCGCTGGTCTAAGCATCCGATGCTGTAAGCGTCCACCGATGTAAGTAACGCAAGTGGTGTAAGCGGACCGTGCTCCGGACGGACCACGTTGTGAGCTCTCAAGCAGACCACGCTGTGGGCGCTGGCGACTCCCTGCGCCTAATATCGCGTGGATGGCCGGGAATTGCCTGGTCGCAGGCTGAGAAGTCCCTCTCCGGAAAGCGGAGTTCATCCATACCGGGCGAGTCCGACGCGTTACTCTCGGACCGCTTACCAAGAGCACCCAAGTCCGGATTTCAGGGGAATCGATGCCTGCAGACATCAGCGGCCGCACCGGCCGGGATCCCGTTACCAGACCATCAGCGCAATGGTGACGTTGTTCGCGCCCGAGCGTCGGGCCCGACACCGGAGCCCGGACGGATACGCGCTGCGGGATCGCCTGTCCCACCGGTCGATTCGCCCGGTCGCGGACCCGATCGGTCGCCTGATCGGTCGCCTGACCGACCGGACGACCGGACGCGCCACACCGGTGCTTCCGGTTTGCCCGTGGGCTGTCGCGGCCACGCTGGTCGTCTGGACGGCAGCCTCGACGGCATTGGTGGTCTGGACGACCCTGCACGGGGGGTTCGGTCGGTGGTTCACCGGCCTGGCGTGTCTGCTGATCCTGATCGTGATCGCGACGACCATGCTGTTACTGTGCCGGCTGCGGGGAAAACGCGTCGGCGACGAGTTCGCGAACACCGATGAGCTGACGGGCCTTGCCAACCGTCACGGATTTCTCGGTCAGGCCGCGCGGTTGCTCGGGGAACACTCCGACGGCCGCCCGGCGCGACGCCAGGGTCAGGGGCGGGGCCGAGGCCGGGGCGAGCCGGAGCGCTCCGGCCATGTCGCCGGTGCGTTGATGCTGATCAACATCGACCGTTTCGGCGAGATCAACAGCAGCCTCGGTCACGAGCAGGGCGATCGTCTGCTGGTCAAGGTGGGCCAGCGGGTCCGCGCGAGCGGATGCTCCGGCGACCTCGTCGCAAGGATCGGCGGGGACGAGTTCGCGGTACTGCTGCGCAGCGCGGGCACCGAGCGAGCGCAAGCCGCGGCGGTCAGCGTCCGTGACGCCCTCCGGGAGCCGGTCATGCTGGCCGGCATGCCGGTGCCGGTCGAGGCGAGCATCGGCATCGCGATCGCTCCCGATCACGGTCGGGACGTGTTCGAACTCCTGCGCAACGCCACCTCCGCCCTGGGGGAGGCGAAGAAGTCACCCGCCGGCCACCGCGTGTATGACACGAGCTGCGGCCGGATCAGCCCGGCCCGGCTACGGCTGCGCGCCGAGCTGCGCACGTGCCTGCAGAGCGGGCAGATCGAACCGCACTACCAGCCCAAGGCCGACCTGCGCACAGGACGTATCACCGGGATGGAGGCGTTGGTGCGCTGGCGGCATCCGGTCGAGGGAATCCGCCCGCCCGACACCTTCCTCCCCGACATGCAGGCCGCCGGTCTGATGCCCAAGCTGACCGGACAGGTCCTCACGACCGCGCTCGCGGACTGCGCGCGCTGGCACGCGGCCGGGGCGAAGCTGTCGGTGTCGGTGAACGTGCCCGCACCCGTGATCGTCGACCCCGACTTCGTCCACGGTGTTCATGACGCGCTCGGCGGGGCGGGCGTCCCCCCGTCCGCGCTCTGTGTGGAGATCACTGAGGATTCCCTGATGACGCAGCGGGAAAGCGCGCAGCACACCCTCGCCCGGCTGCGTGCGCTCGGCGTGCGGGTCAGCCTCGACGACTACGGCAGCGGCTACTGCTCCCTGGCCTACCTGCGGGATCTTCCCGCGGACGAGATCAAGCTCGACCGGGCCTTTCTGCGGGACATCGAGCGCAACCCCGCGGCCGGGGAGATCGTCCGATCGACGGTCGCTCTGGCGCACACCCTGCACCTGCGGATGGTCGCTGAGGGTGTCGAGACGGACAGGTCATGGGCGCTGCTGGCGGGCTGGGGATGTGACGAGGCACAGGGCTACTTCGTCTCGCCTCCCATGGTCGGTGAGCAGGTTCTTCCCTGGCTGCGGCAGTGGGCCCGGCGTACCCGTCCGTCCCGGCCGGCGCCGGTGCCGGCGCCGCTGTCGGCACCGGCGCCGCAGCCACCGCTGTCGCAGCCACCGTCGTCGTTGTCGTCGCTGTCGTCGTCTAGCCGGTAATGTTCACGGCACGAGCCAGCAGCTCCAGCGGCTGGGCCAACGCGTCGCTGATCTGTTCGGCGCACAGCCGGAACGCCTCGACCGGCGATCCGATCGGGTCGGGGATGTCGGCATCGGCGGGGTCCGCGGGCGGACGAAGACCGCGGCGTGCCAGTGCACGGGCGACAAGAGCCTCGCAGCACATCCGGACTCTGTCCCGGGAGACCGGAACCCCGCTCGCGGGGGTGCCGTTCACGAGGGCTTCGTCCGGGTGGCTGTTGCTCAGGTGGGCGTTGCTCGGGCGGGCCTCGTCCAGGCGGGCGCTGTCCGGACTGATGTCAACGGGCTTGATTCCGGCGGTCACCCGGGTGAATTCTCGCAGTGTGAAGGTGCGGCTGACGACTTTTGGTGCGGCCGTCACGACGGTTGCGCGGTGTTCGCGCTCCGCGCACAGCACCAGGTCGGCGCTGCCGATCAGCCTGGCGTCCAGGCGGCGTGTTGCGAAACCACGTGGGTCAAGACCGCGACCGGCCAGTACGGATGCGGCGTGGGGATGCATGGGTGTGCCGTCACGTGCGCGGGTTCCGGCGCTGGTAACGATCACTCCGGACGCGGCGGTGCCCAGACCAGCCTGTAACAACGCGGCGGCGAGGTACTGGGCCATCGGTGATCGACACAGATTCCCCGTACACACGATCAGTATGTGCCACGGCGGGGCAGCGCCGACGACCGCATGTTCATGGGGTGTGTGCGTGGGTGCCATCACCGTGCAGGGTCCTCACACCGCGGGGGTGTTGTGCAGCGGTTCGTTTCGTCCGCCAACCTTCGCGGCCCGGTGCCGGCCGGGTGCGGTCGCACTGGCCCGGGGCTGTTGCTGCCCGCGGGCGACATGTCGGGGGAGGAGAAGATAACCCCGGACGAGCAGGATGGCGACGATGTCGGCCGCCACCCGTACCGCCACGTCGGCACTGTAGATCACTAGTCCGAGGCCGGCGGTTGCCACGGTGACCGAGGAGACCACGAGCGTTGCGCGGGTATGCGACCATCCTGCGACCGTGAGTAGCTGGTATACGTGGCCGCGGTGCGGCGCATACCAGACCTGACCGGACCTTACCCGCCGCAGCAGCGTACAGGAGGTGTCCGCGAGGTAGACCAGCAACGGGGCGACAACGGCGTCGGGTCGCACACCGTGCCCGACGGCCAGCAGCGCCAGGACGGCGATCAGCGCGCCAAGGGCGTAGCTGCCTACGTCACCGAGAAATATCCTTGCTCGCGGGAAGTTGTAGGGGCCGAAGCCGAGTGCGGCCCCGGCTGCCATGGCTCCGCCGTAGGTGAGGAAGTCAAGGCCGCTACGGTGCCCGATGATGGCGAAGGCCACGCCGGTCAGCAGGGTCTGGGCTGACGAGATGCCGTTGATGCCGTCCATGAAGTTGAAGGCGTTGGTGAAGCCGGCGATCCACACCAGGGCCGCGCAGGCGACCAGGGGGATGGTGGCGACCGGCAGATCAGGCTGTGCGACGACGACCCAGGCGGCAATCGTCACGGCTGCCGCCACCATCTGCAGGCCGAGTCGACGAAGGGCGGCCACGCCATGGGTGTCCTCGGCGAGGCCGAGCAGACCGAACAACGACGCCGCCACAACCACGGTGAACAGGTCGGCGGGGGCGTCCACGTCCGGGTTGACGATGGGTACCAGCATTCCCGCGAACAGACCGAGGGCGATGGCCACCCCGCCACCCCGGTAGGTGGGTACCAAGTGTGACGATCGCTCGGTCACGGTGTCCACGACGGCGAGACGCCGCATCACTGCGATCACGACCGGTGTCGTGATCGCAGTGATCAGAAGTGCGATGGCTGCCGAAAGCACCACGTCGTCCGCCGCCTCTTGGTGGTCCGGGGCCTGGGCCTCCGGCGGCGCGGAAAGAGCATGGTCGCGCTGCCTTCGGCCGTCTGGGGCCGGCTCTTGTCGAAGATCGAGAGAGTTACATTCGGTAGCAGAAACATTACTACTAGTGTGGGTCGGTGTTCGTCGTGTCGCGTCCGACATCGCTGTCGGGATCGTGATGGCTCCGGCGTTGTGACGGCTGCCGGTGTCGTGGGACTGCCCGAGGCCTTGTGGCGCCGTCTGCGCCGGTTGGTTGTCTGTTGGCTGTCAGGTGTTGTCTGTTCATGGTCTTGAGCTTGCGGCGCGACACGTAGCATGCTTCCGCTTTGGTGTCGGTTCGGTATGTCACGCTCTGCTTATGAAGATTTACGGAAAGCTCGTCGTGGTCGGCCAGGGCTATGTGGGTCTGCCCCTGGCGATGCGGGCCGTCGAAGTCGGCTGGTCCGTGGTCGGGATCGAGGTGGACGAGGGACGGGTCAAACGGCTTACCAGCGGCGAGTCCTACGTGGAGGACATCCCGGACACGGTCGTCGCCGCCGCGATCAGTAGCGGCCGTTACCAGGCGTCATCGAGCTACCAGGACGCGTTCGGATTCGACGTTGCGGTGGTGACCGTCCCGACCCCGCTGCGTGAAGGCATCCCGGATCTTTCCTACATCGAGAGCTCCGGGCGCAGCCTCGGGCCGCGGCTGCGGCCAGGGGCGACGGTGATACTGGAGTCCACGACCTATCCCGGCACCACCGACGAGCTGTTCGGGCCGCTGCTGGAGGAGACCTCAGGGCTCGTGGCCGGGGACTCGTTCTTCCTCGGCTACTCGCCCGAGCGGATAGATCCCGGCAACCAGAGCTGGAACCTGGTCAACACCCCGAAGGTGGTCTCCGGCATCGACGAGCACTCCCTGCAAGCCGTGCGGGCCTTCTACGGCTCGATCGTCGAGACGACTGTGCCGGTGGCCTCGGTCCGCACCGCGGAGCTGACCAAGCTGCTGGAGAACACCTTCCGCCATGTCAACATCGCCCTGGTGAACGAGCTGGCGATGTTCGCCCATGAGCTCGGTGTCGACGTGTGGGAGGCGATCGAAGCGGCATCCACCAAGCCGTTCGGCTTCCTGCGGTTCACCCCCGGCCCCGGGGTCGGCGGGCACTGCCTGCCCATCGACCCCTCCTACCTGTCGTGGCGGGTACGGCGCAGCCTCGGGCGCAGCTTCCGTTTCGTCGAACTCGCCAACGACGTCAACGACCACATGCCCGACCATGTCGTGCGCCGGGTCCTGGAGATACTCAACCGCAGGCGCAGCGCGGTGAACGGCAGCCGCATCCTGCTGCTGGGGCTGGCCTACAAGAAGAACACCGGTGACGCCCGGGAGTCCTCGGCGGTGCGGGTCGCCGCTCTGCTCGCCGGGCTCGGCGCGGACGTACGGGCCGCGGACCCCCATGTCGACGAGTCATGCCTGCCATCGGGGGTTGCCCTGGTCGAGGCGGACGCCGAGGAGATCGCCGCCGCCGATCTCGTGATCGTCCTTGTCGATCACGATGCGTTCTCCCGGGAGCTGGTGGAACGCACCGCTCGCGCCGTGCTCGACACCCGCTGTTGGTTGCCGACGCAGAGGTCGGGACGCCACGACGCGGCGCGCGTCTTGGGAGCCGAGATCGAACTGCTCTGAGTGGCTGGAGGACCTGGGCCTCCGGCAGCGCGAGAAAAACATGATCGCGCTGCTTTTGGCCCTCCAGACGAACAGCGGCCGGCGGACACAGGTGGCGGTCATTCGGTGGACACGGACGGGCTACCGTGCCCGGGAGCGCCGAGCGCTGATGAAGGCCGCGACCAGCGCCCGTGACTGCGCGTCCACCGCTGACTCCGCGATTGCCGCCGCTTCCAGATCGAGATGCTCGTCGAACGAGTGCTGCCCTGCTTCCGCGAGCAGCTTCTTCGTCCGGGCCAGCGCGCCCGGTGGAACAGCCGTCAGCTGCTCCACGACCGCCCCGACCGCGTCATCGAGCCGGCTGTCCTCGACGACTTGGGTGACAAGCCCCCAGTCGAGAGCCTCGGCGGCTGAAAGGGAGCGCTTGGTCAGCGCGAACTCTGCCGCGCGACGGGGACCGACGAGGCGAGGGAGCAGCCAGCTTGTGCCGCCGTCGGGGGACAGTCCGACCCCGGAGTAGGCGAGAGTGAACGACGCGCTCTGGCTGGCGACCAGAATGTCGCCGGCCAGAGCGAGGCCCATGCCTATACCCGCCACGGCGCCGCGTACCGCTACGACGACCGGCGCCGGC
>NZ_CAAAFT010000160.1:11280-12975 GCF_900634765.1 Candidatus Protofrankia californiensis
CCCGCCACGGCGCCGCGTACCGCTACGACGACCGGCGCCGGCAGCCCCGCGAGGATCCGCAACGCGTTGTGAACGGTGTTCGCCAGCTCGGCGATGTAGGTCCCGACATCGTCACCGGCAGCGGCGAACGTGCGCAGATCTCCACCCACGCAGAAGTTCGCTCCCTCCGACCGGACGACCACGACAGTGCACGTTCCCTTGGCGACAAGCTCCTGCACCTGCTCCGCGGAGCTGACGAGGGCGGTGGCCAGTTCGATGTCGACGGCGTTGCCCGCACCATGATCGATTACCAGATGTGCGACGTGCTCGGTAGTCGTCACATGGGTGGGGCCGTGAACGGGAGCCGGTTCCGCAGCAGTCATCGTCGATCTCCCGGTGGGTGACAAGGGTCTGTGCATGAGCGATCTGAGGGTGAGACTGGATGCACCATATGGTGGATGCCCGCGGGACGGTACTGGTGCGCCCAGGAGAGTACTGGTGCGCCCGCAACGGCCGCAGGCGGCCTCGCGGGCGCACCAGCATCCATGAGCAGGATGTCGAGTAACAGGATCCGCCGGTACCGGCATGCCATCACATGGACGTCAACACGAACCCGGGAGCCTCGACGCCAGCGAGCCAAAGGCGGCGCGATCATGCTTTGCTCACGCTCGGGCTTCCTGCCGGATCCGGGGTTCCGGAAGCCGATCTGGGAGGTCCGGCAGGCCCCGGCCTGTGGGCCGCTGCCCGGGTGGACTGGCGGTTTCGAGGATCCGGACGCACGTGGCGCACGTGGCGCACGCTACGGCAGCAAAGCTGGCGCCGTGCGTCGTCCGACATCGACGATCAGTTTCTCCAGCAGCCCGATGAGTGTGGCGCGTTCGGGCTCCGACAGGCAGGTGACGAGCGTGGCCTCACGGCCGAGGACCATGTCGACGGACCGTTCGACGAGCGCGTGGCCTTCGGCCGTCAACGACACCAGGACGCTCCGACGGCCGGTTGTTCCTGATGATCGCCGGACGAGTCCGTGCCGTTCGGCCCGTCCAACGCGCTGTGAGATCGCACCGGCGGTCACGAGCGTCCGCTGTGCGATGTCGCGGGTGCTGAGGGTATAGGGCGGCCCGGAGCGGCGGATGACCGCCAGCAGGTCGAGGGTGGCCGCGTCGATCCCCGCTGCGCGCAGAACCCGGCCACGGTCGTCCGCGAAGAGCTTCGCCAACCGCCGGATGGGCGTCACGATCTCGATCGACTCGGTCGGGGTGCCCGGCCGTTCCCGCTGCCAGGCTGCCGCGATCTCCGCGGCGGGATAGGAGGGTGTGGGACCTCCTGCAGCGGCTACGGCGTCACTCATGGTGTGATCCTCTGTTGACGTCGGCTATGTTTAGGCCTAAACACACTAGTGGGTAGGAGGATTCTTGACCCGCACCGTGCTCGTCACCGGAAGCACCAGCGGCATCGGCCGGGCCATCGCCGCGAGGTTCGCCGCCGACGAGGCCGAGGTCTTCGTCACCGGCCGCCACGCCGACACCGTCGAGCGGACCGCCGAGGAACTGGGCGTACACGGTGTTGTCTGCGATGCGACCGATCCCGGGCAGGTCGCGGCGCTGGGTACCCGACTCGGTGAGGCGCTCGACGTCCTCGTCAACGCAGCGGGTGGTCTGGCCGAGGCGCCGTCCGGCGACGGGTCGTGTCTGGAGACGCTGGTCGCCGGGTGGCAGG
>NZ_CAAAFT010000160.1:13532-14700 GCF_900634765.1 Candidatus Protofrankia californiensis
GGCGCCGTCCGGCGACGGGTCGTGTCTGGAGACGCTGGTCGCCGGGTGGCAGGCTGCCCTGGCCCAGAATCTGCTCAGCGCGGTCCTGACCACCGCCGCGATCCGGGACAGGCTCACCCCCGGTGGCTCGGTGATCAGCATCGGTTCGATCGGGGCGGAACGTCGCGGTGGATCCTACGGCGCGGCCAAGGCTGCCCTGGCCGCGTGGAATGCCTCGCTGTCCGCCGAGCTCGGCGCCCATGGCATCACCAGCAACGTCATCTCCGCCGGCTACATCGCCGGCACCAACTTCTTCCGCGGCCGGATGACCGACGAACGCCATCACTCGCTCATCCAGGAGACGCACGACAAGCGACCGGGGACGCCGGAGGACATCGCGGAGACGGCGTACTTCCTCGCCGGTCCGGGCGCCCGGCACATCACCGGTCAGACCATCCACGTCAACGGCGGTGCCTTCACCACCCGGTAGCGGGCCCGCGGGCTTGGAAGAGCCGTCTTGAAATGATCACCTTTGCGGGTTCTTTCACGTTGTACGAAGGCAGGGCCATCCCATCCTGGGCGGGGTCGAACGGTCATAGCGACGTCCCTTATTTGGTTTCGGATACCTGGATCAGAGGCATCCGGATCGGACGTATGCGCGGTGGTTGTGGGGAATTACTTGGCGGGTCGCCCTTCGCGGGCTGCGTCGTCATCGTGTGCACGGCGGCCGGGGGAATTGCTCTGCAGATACCGGTTGCCCTCGACCCGGAGCGCGCATGTGTGGGGGTGGGGAGAATGGTCGTCGTCGGTGGTGGAAATATCCGGATAAGCGACTAGAATCGTACACATGTTCGAACCCGAGGTGGGCGTCTCCGACCCGGCAGCCGGCACCCGCCCATCCGCGCGGCCTGTCGGTAGCACCCCCGTGCCCGCCACCAGCGCTGGCACCGCCGAGGGCGGTGCCGGTGGTGCCAGCACCGCGGCCGCTCCGACCGCTGCCGGTGTGGCCGCTGTTCCGGCCGCTGCCGGTGTGGGGGCTTGCGGTGTGTCTGCCGGCTTGCTTCCGCTTGGGGAGTGCGATGCGGACGGTTGTCTGACGGTGATGGTCGCGGTCCGCCGGCATATCGCCGGGCTGGAGGCGCTGCTCATCCGCGCGCAGGCTCGCTTCGCCGCCCTGCGGAATGCCCCA
>NZ_CAAAFT010000160.1:15065-16192 GCF_900634765.1 Candidatus Protofrankia californiensis
CGGTCCGGGGTCGGCCGGTCCGGTCGGGGCGGGTTTCGCCGCCGAGGAGATCGCCGCCGAGCTGCACCTGTCTCCGGCCGCCGCCGCCGCTCAGCTGGAGCTGGCCGTGACCGCGGTCAGCCGCCTACCCGCCACCCTGGCCGCCCTGGACACCGGTGATATCGACCTGGGCCGTCTGCGGGCGACGGTCGAGGCCACCGCCGCGCTCTCCGACGAGCAGGCCGCCGCCGTGGAGGCGAGGGTCCTCGCCCGCGGTGGGCGGGCCAGCCACAGCCTGTTCCGGCAGGCGTTGCGCCGCGCCGTGCTCGCCGCTGACCCCGACGGCGCCCGCCGCCGGCAGGTGCAGGCCCGCCAGGACCGGCAAGTGCGGGTGCGACCGGTCGAGGACGGGATGGCTGAGCTGTGGGCGCTGCTGCCCGCCGCCGACGCCCAGGCCGCCTACCAGCGCCTCGACCTGTTGGCCCGCCGCGCCGCATCGTCGGAGGATTCCCGGGGGATGGACGCCCGCCGCGCGGATGTGCTTGTCGATGTGCTGCTCGGCCGTGACCGCGGTGCCGACGTGTCTGTGGAGGTCGGGGTACTCGTCCCGGTCGCGACCCTGGCCGGGGTGGCAGACGCCCCCGGGGAGATCGCCGGCTACGGGCCGATCCCCGCCGCCACCGCCCGCGAACTGGCCCAGGAGGCGACCTGGCGGCGGATCCTGACCGACCCGGTGGACGGCCAAGTCGTCGACGTCGGCCGCCGCTTCCCCGCCCCGGGGCTGACCCGGCTGGTCCACGCCCGGGATCGCACGTGTCGGTTTCCGGGCTGTCGGAAACCCGCCCGATCCTGCGACCTGGACCACATTCGGCCCTACGCCGACGGCGGGCCGACCACGAAGGCGAACCTGCTGGCGCTATGCCGGCGGCACCACCGGGCCAAGCACGAGGGCGGGTGGACGGTGACGCGGGCCGCGGACGCGGTGGTGACCTGGACCGGCCCGACCGGCCGGGTCTACCGGAGCGTGCCCGAATTCTGGGAGAACCTCGACCATCCCCCACCCACAGCCGTATCCACCGCATCCGTATCCGCACCCATCGCATCCGCATCCGCATCTGCCGTATCCATGTCGGCTGCCGTAATGGCGG
>NZ_CAAAFT010000161.1:0-1559 GCF_900634765.1 Candidatus Protofrankia californiensis
GAATCAGCCCGTGGGCGCTCCACCAAGACCATGAACATCTGAGGGGGCGGTTGCGCGGCTATCTGACTCGCTGTCGGTGCGTGACGTCGCCGAATTGCTCGGTATCTCCCATCAGCGGGTCGCGCAGGTGCGGGCGGATCTTGCCCGCGGTACCGGTGGGCAGGCGTCGGCCAGCGGGTGAACGGGATGATCCAGCGGTACGGACCGTATCCAAGACCCAACATTCATCTGTCATCTGTCTGGCGACTGAGCGGTAGGGCGGCTTCGGAGAGTCAGAGCGTTGCTACATTCGTGGGATCCCGTTGATATGTGCTCCATTGGAGCCCATTCTTGGCTGTAACCAAAGGTAGTATGTCGACTCCTGTAGGTTAAGTTTCTTGTGGACGTGAATGTGGGTGTGCGTGCCGCCGGTCCGCTCCGAGGCGAGGGACCCGAGGTGGGAGACCCCGAAGGGGACTGCTTGGCCGAAGGGTGCGCGATCGCGGTTGTTTCGCGTGTTTCGCACACCCGGAGGCCAGCGGGAGAGCAGGGAGGCGGCATGCGGGTCGTCGTCGCGACGGATGCACCGTTGCAGTGGCTACCGGACAGCAGCATCGGAGCTGGCGGTCCCACCGGAGTGGGCGGTCCCACCGAGGTGGCCGGGGGGGACATGGGACGGGAGGCAGCAGTGGGCAAGGCGGGTGGTCCGACCGAGGTGGCCGGGGCGGACATGGGACGGGAGGCAGCAGTGGGCAAGGCGGGTGGTCCGACCGAGGTGGCCGGGGCGGACAGATCCCCGACGGTCACTGTCCGTGTGGTCGGGTCCGCCGTAGGCGGGTCTGCCGCGGGTGAGGCGGTGCGGCAGCCATGACGACCGGCCTGTCCTCTGTGGACCCCCTTGTCGACCTGCCCGCGGCGAGCCGGGTCGGTGATCCCGGACGGCCGGAAATCGGGACTGAACACCTCGAGCGGTCCGGGTCGCCCGGCAGGCAGCCGCAGACGGTGATGCACCTTGTCCGGGAGATGAACCGGGGTGGTGCGGAGCTGCGCACCGTCGAATTGATGCGCCGGCTCGATCCGAACGAGTTCCGGCTGGTGTTCTGCTCGCTCAGCGGCCGGCGGGGCGCCCTCGACGACGAGATCCGCTCCCTCGGCGGCGAGGTGTACTACTGCCGGCTCGGCCCGGCCTTCCCGCTCGCCTTCTACCTGCTGCTTCGCCGCCTGCGTCCGCAGGTCGTCCATGCGTACGCGTCGAATTCCACCGGGCTCGTGTTCGGCATCGCCCGGATGGCCGGTGTGCCGCGCCGTGTCGCGCATTTCCGCAACAGCGCCGACTGGCCTGGTGACAGTGCCGGACAGCTTGGTAACGCTTCCAGCTGGTTCGGTGATGGCGCCGACTGGTCTGGTGGCAGAAACAGTCAGTTTGATAGCAGAAACGGGCAGTTTGGTGACAGCGCCAACCGGCGTGGGCGGAGTATCGGTGGGCTTCTGCGGCGCACGGTGGGACGGGCGGCGCTCGACGCGAACGCGACCGATCTCCTGGCCGTGTGCGAGGCGGTCATGCGCGAGCTGTGGCGCCC
>NZ_CAAAFT010000161.1:1799-5672 GCF_900634765.1 Candidatus Protofrankia californiensis
GTCGAGCCGTTCGGCGTCGCCATCGCGGCCCGGCGGCGTGCGCTGGAGAGCGCTCCCGAGGGGGCTGATACCCCGGTCGTCATGGTCCACATCGGACGGCCGGAGGCGAACAAGAACCGGGTCCGCGCGATAGATGTGCTCGTTGCGTTGTGCGCGCGGGGGGTGGACGCGCGTCTGCAGATCATCGGAGGCCAGGACACGGCGGAGACCGCGGAACTGCTCGCCAGGGCGTCCGCGGGTGGTGTGCGTGATCGTGTCGAGATGCTCGGCGAGCGCGACGACGTCCCCCGGCTGCTGGTCGCCGCGTCGCTGCTACTGCTCACCTCGTACTACGAGGGCCTGCCGAGCGTCGTGCTCGAGGCATGTGCGGTTGCCACTCCGGTGCTGGCCACGGATCTGCCCGGGGTCGGGGAGATCGCCCGGCTGCTGCCGGGGATCACGTTGTTGCCGTTGTCCGCCACGGACGAGATATGGGCTGACACCGCTCGGGCGCTGACCGCTGTTCCGCCGCTGCTCGATGATCGGCGAGCGGCGTTGCGGCACTTCGTCCGCTCGCCGTTCACGATCGAGAACTGGCAGCGGGAGCTGACGGCGGTCTGGTCGAGGCCGCCTGGAAAACACCGGTAGGCAGGAGGGTCGTCGTGGTTCGACGGGCTGTCCAGCCGCCATGCGAAAAGAACTCGCCTCTCGCCCAGCGGTTGACAACGTCCTGATCGGGCCGGGCGAACCGTTCGGGCAAGGCGTCCAGAGGATGCCACGCCAGCCTGCGCGACCGGCGGGGGGCAGCAGGGGTGACAGGGCCATGTGTGCGCGTGACATGGAAGAACAAACCCAGTTGTTCCTTCTTGTCCACCCAGTGATGTGCCACGTGTTCCAGCCAGACATCCTCGGCCGTGGTCACCAACGCCGCCTGTTCGCACGCTATGCGGACCGCGGCGTCGCTCGCGGCCTGCCCCTCGAGGTTTCCGGACGGCAACCGCCACTGTGCCGGCGACGTCTCGTCACCGGTGGCGAGAAGAATTCTGTCATCGGAGCACAACAACAGATGAACCCGCACCGGCAGCGTCGACCGGCTCATTTCATGGTGCGTCGTCTGGTGCATCGTCACGGCCGTATCCCGTTCTTCCGGACACCACCGGGCCTCGCCTTTCCGCAGTGGTGTCGGTAGTGGCAGCTGGCGCACTGTAAAGGTGCGGCGGCACAAGTCGTCACGACCGGGGGCTGTCGCCGTAACTCGTGCCGCCGCACCCGCGGGACGGTACCGGCGGCCCCCACCCCGGTGGGGTGAGTGGGGACGGAGGCGGGGATCGCCGGTACC
Organism: Candidatus Protofrankia californiensis; assembly: GCF_900634765.1. Lineage (NCBI taxonomy): Bacteria > Bacillati > Actinomycetota > Actinomycetes > Frankiales > Frankiaceae > Protofrankia > Candidatus Protofrankia californiensis. The sequence goes on from NZ_CAAAFT010000161.1 coordinate 3,118, forward strand.
AGTTCGACCTCGGTGGCCGGGGCACGGTCAGCCGGCCACCGAGGAGCTTATGGTCCCCCCGGAAGTCCCCGGCGACGCGAAAAAGGGGCAGTATCGCGCGCCACCGGAAACCAACTTGGAGTGTGAAGAACAACCAACATCCAGCGTCTTTCCGCCTCTTTGGAAGGCCGGTCGGTTGCTGAACTGTTTCGGAGCTTAGGGCGCGTCCGGCGCCCGCGTCCACTCCCAATTATCCGGTATCCGTCCCCGTCGAACTCCGGCCGGCGGCCGATCGGTGTCCCGGCGTATTAGTTCGACGGACCGACGGGCGCCCGGTGACCGGCTCTGCTCGAATCCCGACGGTATCCGAACTCCCGGCCGGCGCGAACGTCCGGCCGTATTGCGCTCCGGCCCCGACACCGTGCATATAGTTCCGGCCCGGTCATAAGAGACCTCGTGGTGAATCGTCGGCTTTCCCTATTACGCGGCGAAATACGGCCGGGACGGTATTCGCCGGGCGGGACTTCCGTCCCCAGCGGAATACCGGACCCGATTTTCACAACCGGAGAACGATGGTCACCTAATGGTGTCCCAACGAACAGTGGGTTCGTGTTGCGGTCGGGCTGTCCGCTACTCGGGTACGCATGACGCCGCTGCCAGGTATGCGAGGTGTCACTACCCGGGTACGCATGACGCTGCTGCCCGGTATGCACGGCACCGCTCAAGATCTGCGCGTTCCCGGGGGCGGTGTGCTTCCAGGGAGCCCGGCCGGCGGGACGACAGTGGCGCCGTGGCGGCGGCCGGTGGTGGCGGGTGGACGCGGTGCGGCGCTTGCCGCAGGAGGGGGTCGCTTGCCGCAGGAGGGGTATTGCGGTGTGGCGTCCGCCACGGAAGGGGGTATTGCTGTGCGGTGAGTATCCGTGTGACGGGTGTTACAACTGCGAGCGTCGTCGAGGATTGTTGGTGTTGCCGGGGATTACGGCCGTCCGCGCGGATCCAGGGCGGCGGGTTACGCCGCGGTAGGCCCTCCGGCCGGGTCAGCGATCGGATGGTTACGCCGCGGATGTGCCGGGCCCGGTCGGGTGGACCGATGTCAGCGGGCGTGGTCGATGCGGGTGGCCGGTGCGGGTAAGCCGGTACGGATGGCCGATACGGTGCGGATGGCCATACGGTGCGGATATGGTTGTCGGCGTTGCGTGGCATGTCATGCCGTCCGCGCGTCATCGGTGCGCCGACGGTTGCGCCTGATCGTCCGCGGGTTCGCCCTCGCGCGGATCGCGGACGATTATTGGAAATTAGCGAAAACAGTCACGCAGCGTAGAAGGCGATCTCGACGGCGCGGAACTGCGACCGTCGTCCGCCCGATAGGGTCAAATCATCCCGCAGTCTACCAGAATTGGAAAAAGAGTCGAGGTGGGTAGTTCTGGACACGCTGGGCGTCGATCTGTGAGGATGCCGGCCGGTGACGCCCAAAGTCGTTTAGGCTCACTGCGACAACGGAATGCATCGACGATAGAGGAGTTCTCTGACGTGGTTACGCGAGTAGGTGTCAACGGCTTCGGCCGTATCGGCCGCAACTTCTGGCGGGCGCTTCAGGCTAGTAAGCGTAACGACATAGAGATCGTTGCAGTGAACGACCTTACCGACAACAAGACACTTGCGCATCTACTCAAGTACGATACGACGTTGGGCACGTTGTCGGAGCCGGTGAGTCTCGGTGACGGTGGGATCAAAGTCGGTGATGGCTTCATCAAGGTGGTCTCCGAGCGCGACCCGGCAGCCCTGCCCTGGGGAGACCTCGGGGTCGAGGTGGTTGTCGAGTCCACCGGCCGGTTCACCAAGGCCGAGGACGCTCGCAAGCACATCCAGGCGGGCGCGAAGAAGGTGATCATTTCCGCTCCGGCCAAGGGCGAGGACCTCACCGTCGTCATCGGCGTGAACGACGACGTGTACGACCCGGCGCAGCACACGATCCTGTCGAACGCCTCCTGCACGACCAACTGCGTGGCGCCGCTGGCCAAGGTTCTCGAGGACGCCTTCGGTATCGAGCGCGGCCTGATGACGACCGTGCACGCCTACACCAACGACCAGGTCATCCTCGACTTCCCGCACTCGGACCTGCGCCGTGCCCGCGCCGCCGCCCAGAACATCATCCCGACGACGACCGGTGCGGCCAAGGCGACGTCCCTGGTACTGCCGCAGCTCAAGGGCAAACTGGACGGACTGGCGATGCGCGTTCCCGTCCTCGACGGGTCGGTGACCGACCTGGTCGCCACGCTCAAGCGTGAGGTCACGATCGAGGAGGTCAACGCCGCGTACCGGGCCGCCGCCGAGGGCGCACTCAAGGGCATCCTCGTCTACACCGAGGACCCGATCGTCTCCTCCGACATCGTGGGGACGGCTGCGTCCTGCACGTTCGACTCGCTGCTCACCATGGTCAGTGGCAACCAGGTGAAGGTCATCGGCTGGTACGACAACGAGTGGGGTTATTCCAACCGTCTGGTGGACCTCACCGCCCTTGTCGGCGGGCGGCTGTAGAACCTCGTCTGTAGGACCTTTGGTGGCCTCCGGTGACG
>NZ_CAAAFT010000162.1:0-2446 GCF_900634765.1 Candidatus Protofrankia californiensis
GACTTCGGAGTAACGGCGTGACGACCATTGACGATCTACAGGTTGGCGGGCGGCGGGTTGTCGTCCGCAGCGACCTGAACGTTCCGCTGGACCGTTCCGGCGACACACCCCGGATCACCGACGACGGACGGGTACGCGCAAGCGTGCCCACCATCCGGGCGTTGCTGGACCGGGGCGCCCGGGTGGTCGTCTGTTCCCATCTGGGACGACCCAAGGGTGCACCCGACCCGGCGTACTCACTCGCCCCGGTCGCCGGGAGGCTCGCGCAGCTGCTCGGGCGGCCGGTCGCGTTCGCCGGTGACGGTACCGGCGACGTCGCCGGGGCGCAGGCTCAGAAAATCGTCGCCGGGCTGGGCGACGGTGAGGTTGCGCTCCTGGACAACCTCCGGTTCCATCCGGGGGAGACCAGCAAGGACGCGGCCGTGCGGGCCGCGTTCGCCGACCAGCTCGCCGGGCTGGCCGAGTACTACGTCGGTGACGCCTTCGGTGCCGTCCACCGTGCGCACGCCAGCGTCGTGGACGTGCCCGAGCGGCTGCCGCACGCGGCCGGGCAGCTCGTGCTCAGGGAGCTGGAGGTGCTGCGGACCCTCGCGGGCTCCGCGGCCCGTCCCTACGTCGTCGTTCTCGGCGGGTCGAAGGTCAGCGACAAGCTCGGGGTGATCCGGGCGCTGCTGCCCAAGGTCGACGCTCTGCTGGTGGGCGGCGGGATGTGCTTCACCTTCCTGGCAGCCCAGGGGCACGGTGTCGGTGGGTCGCTGCTGGAAGCAAACATGATCGACACCTGTAAGGACCTGCTCGGTGAGGGTGGTGATCGGATCGTGCTGCCCACCGACGTGGTGGTGGCCGACGAGGTTTCCGCCGACGCGCCCACCGCTGTGGTGGCGGCCGATGCCATCCCCGACGGCCGGAAGGGCCTCGACATAGGGCCTGCGTCGGTGGCCCTGTTCGCCGACAGACTGCGCGGCGCCCGCACCGTTTTTTGGAACGGCCCGATGGGTGTGTTCGAGCTCCCGCCGTTCGCGGCCGGCACCCGCGGGGTGGCCGAGACGATCGCCGGACTTGACGGTCTGACCGTCGTCGGCGGTGGTGACTCGGCCGCGGCCGTGCGCACCCTCGGCATCGCCGAGGAGGCGTTCACCCACATTTCCACCGGTGGCGGTGCCAGCCTCGAATACCTGGAGGGCAAAGTCCTGCCCGGCCTCGCCGCCCTGGAGACATGATGGCCAACGACAAGAACGACAAGAAGAAGCCCCGGGGCACGGGTCGGCGCACCCTGGTCGCGGGTAACTGGAAGATGAACCTCAACCATCTTGAGGCGATCGCGCTGGTCCAGAAGATCGCCTTCGACCTCAAGCCGGTCGAACTCGACAACGCCGAGGTCGTCGTCCTGCCCCCGTTCACCGACCTGCGCAGTGTCCAGACTCTTGTCGACGGGGACAAGCTCGCGATCGGTTACGGCGCTCAGGACCTCTCCCCGCACAGCTCCGGAGCTCACACCGGTGACATCAGCGGCTCGATGCTCGCCCGGCTGGGATGCGGCTATGTGGTGGTCGGCCATTCCGAGCGGCGCGCGGACCATCACGAGGACGACGCCCTCGTGGCGGCCAAGGCACGGGCCGCCTACGCCCACGGGATCACCCCGATCCTGTGCGTGGGCGAGCCCGAGCAGGTGCGGGTGGCGGGCAACCACGTCACCTACGTCCTGGACCAGCTTGACGGCTCGCTCGACGGGATCACCGCGGAGCAGGCCCGCACGCTGGTCGTCGCCTACGAGCCGGTGTGGGCGATCGGTACCGGGCGGACCGCCTCCGCCCAGGACGCCCAGGACATGTGCGCCGCGATCCGTAACCGGCTTGCCGAGCACTCCGGTGCGGCGGTCGCCGCGGTCATCCGCATCCTCTACGGCGGTTCGGTGAAGGGGTCCAGCGCGCCGGAGCTGTTCACACAGCCCGACGTCGACGGCGGACTCGTCGGTGGAGCGAGCCTGGACGCGGCGGAGTTCGCGGTGATCGTCCGTAGCGCCCCGCCGAGCTGACGGGATCACAGGATCACGGGCCGTGCCGGCAGGCGTGGCCCGTGATCCCGGCGATGATTCTCCGGGCCGCCGGCGGTATGAAGATCATGTTTGTGCCGCCTTCAACCGTTGATTCTCCGGGTCGTCGGCGGTGCGAAGAACATCCGCTGGACGCGGCCTGCTCGGAGTGTGCTTGGGTGACTGGCGGTGGTGGGGTGCGGCCCCGCCGGGAAGGGGCTCACCCAAGTGGTCGGCAGGACCATGCCACGCTGTTGCCCGATCATCCGGGTCGGAACCGTCACGGCCGTCCTCGGACTCCTCCTCGCGGCCTGCACAGGTGGGGGAGGGCAGCAGACCCCATCCGACCCGTCGGGTCCGCCCGCGGCGATCGGTAACCGCGTCATCGCCGTCTCGCCGCGGGACGGCGGGACG
>NZ_CAAAFT010000163.1:0-1824 GCF_900634765.1 Candidatus Protofrankia californiensis
CCTGGACGTACACGATCCGGGAGGGGCTGACCTTCGAGGACGGCGCCCCGATCACGTCCAGGGACGTCAAGTACGGGATCGAGCGGGCTTTCGCCACGGACGTGATCAGTGGCGGTTCCGGTGAGGTGGTGGAGCTCCTGCAGGACGAGAACAACCCCTACCGGGGTCCCTACAGCGACCCGACGCCTGACCGCCTCGGTCTGGCCTCGGTGACGACGCCGGACGACCGGACCATCACGTTCCGGCTGAACCGGCCGTTCGCGGACTGGAACCTCGTCATGGCCTCCCCGGTCTCCACGCCCGTGCCCCGGGCGCACGACACCGGCGCCGGGTACGGAGCCCGGCCGGTGGCCTCCGGACCGTACAAGATTGAGAACTACCGTCCGGGCGAGTCCCTCACCCTCGTGCGTAACCCGCAGTGGAATCCGCGGACCGACCCGAACCGGCCCGCCCACCCCGACCGCATCGTGGAGCGGATGGGGCTCGCCGCGGCCGACGTCGACAGCCGCATCCTGACCGACCAGGCCGACGTCTCCGCCGACCAGAGCGGGGTGGGAGCCGAAGCCGCCGCCCGGATCAGCGCGAATCCCGGCCTGCGCGCGGCCCGGACCACCAGTGAAGCGACCGGCGGGCTGCACTACCTGGCCGTGCTCACCAAGGTCACACCGTTGGACAACGTCGCCTGCCGTAACGCCGTGGTCTGGGCACTGGACAAGAAGGCGCAACAGACCGCGCGCGGTGGTCCCCTCCTCGGGGGCGACATCGCGTCCACGATGCTCACCCCACCGGTGCGGTTCTTCTCCTGGTTCGATCTTTTCCCGAGTTCCGGCAGCACCGGGAACATCGCCAGGGCCAGAGCGGAACTGAACACCTGCGGTCAACCGAACGGCTTCGCGACCACGCTCGCCACACGCTCGGACCCGCTTTCCCTCGCCCAGGCCGAAGCGGTCCGCACCTCGCTTGCCCGGGTCGGCATCACGGTCACCGTCGAGAAGCTCGACGACGCCGGATACGCTGCGGCGCTGGACAGCCCGGAGCGCGTCCACAGCATGAAGTACGGTCTCGCCCTGGCCGCCGGGGCGGGTACCCGACCGACGCCGTACGCCTTCCTCGCCCCTCTCGCCGCCGGGAGCGCGATCCGGCCTCAGCACAACACCAACATCGCCGAACTGGATCTGTCCGCGGTCGACCAGCGCCTGGACCAGGGCATCCGGACGGCTGACAGCGAGGATGCGGCGAGCGTCTGGACGGAGACGGACCGGGCGGTCGTGGGGTCTGCCGCCTACATCCCGCTGCTCTACGACCGGGCGCTCAACGTCTACAGCAGCCGGCTCACCAACATCCACTACTCGCCCGGGTACATGATGACGGACTTCGCCTCGCTCGGTGTCGTACCGTAGGTCGTCCCCTCAGGCCCCGGCGAGGGGCCGCAGTGCGGACGGGCATGATCTGGCGGTGGTGTGCTGTGCCGGCCGCGGGATCGCCGTGCGGTACCTTGGCACGATTGTCAGTCAGTCAGTGTCGTCAGTCAGCCGGCCAGCCGAAGGAGGCGCGATCATGGTTCGTCGCGCCGCCGGAGGCTCTTGGGTTATGGGTATGTCGAAGGAGGCGCGATGATGGTTCCTCGCGTCGGGGTTCCTGTCGCGCCGCGAAACGATGCGGCAGGGCCGGCAGGTTTACGAGATCACTGGATGACGGTGCGGGAGCGGGTCCGGAGATGACTGTTGGGCTGTCGGTTGTCCTGATCATCACGAGTGTGCTTCTGATGCTGCTCGTCCTGTTGCACCGGGCCAAGGGAGGCGGGCTGTCCACACTGTTCGGCGG
>NZ_CAAAFT010000163.1:1999-3548 GCF_900634765.1 Candidatus Protofrankia californiensis
CGGTTGTCCTGATCATCACGAGTGTGCTTCTGATGCTGCTCGTCCTGTTGCACCGGGCCAAGGGAGGCGGGCTGTCCACACTGTTCGGCGGCGGCGTCTCGTCCTCGCTCGGGGGCTCTTCGGTGGTGGAGAAAAACCTCGACCGACTGACGATCACCATCGGGCTGATCTGGCTCACCTGCATCATCGGCCTTGGCCTCCTTCTTAAGGGGTGAGCAGCCGCGGACACACCCGGATATCGGCCTCGCTCATCTGCCTGGTTGTTCTTGTCGCGGTCGCTGCCTGCGCTGGTGGGAGGCCGACACCCGTACCGGTGACCTCGATCACCCCCACGGTCACCACCGACCCGACGGACAAGCCAGGCGGCACCCTGCGCCTGCTCACCACGGCGATGCCCAGTGGCGACCCAGGCTGGGCGGCGGACGCCGGTTCGCGGATGCTGCTGCGGCTGGTCTCGCGCCAGCTCTACTCCTACCGGGCCAGCCCCGACCCGGTCTTCACCGCCGCACCCCAACCGGACCTGGCCGTCGGGCCACCGGCGGTCAGCGAGGACGGGAAGGTCTACACCGTCACTCTGCGTCCGTCCGCACGGTGGGACACCCCGGGGGTCAGGCGGGTCACCGCGACCGACGTCGCTCGCGGCATCAAGCGGTTGTGCACACCGCCGAACCCCTCACCCATGCGCGGTTACTTCTCCGCGACGGTGACGGGTTTCGCCGCCTACTGCGACGAGCTGGCGAAGACTCCGGTCGAGGGGGTGCGTGACTTCATCGAACGTCGCAACATCTACGGTGTCCAGGTCGTCGGCGACGACTCCATCGAGTTCCACCTGCTCGCCCCGGCCGGGGACTTCACCGACGTGCTGGCCACACCGGCGGCTTCACCGGTGCCGCTGGAGGCTCTCGCCTACGCCCCGGATTCGCCCGACTACCTCGAGCACCTGATCTCCGACGGGCCATACCATTTCGGGGACACGGTGAGCGACGAAACCTTCCGGCTGTCGCGCAATCCGGCGTGGATCGCCTCGTCCGACGGCATCCGTCCGGCACTTGCCGATCATGTTACGGTGCGCACCGGCGTCGACGCGACCGCGGCCCAGACCGAGATCGACGCCGGCCGGGCCGACATGGCCCTCGACAGCACCGTCCCCGCCGCCGACGTGGCGGCGCTGGACGCCCGGGTGGACGGCAGGCTGTCCACGGACGGCCCCGGTTCCACCGTGTTGCTCACCGTTGGTCTGCACGGCCCTGCGTCCGCAGTGCTGCGCAGCAGCGCCGTCCGGCAGGCGCTGACGTACTGCGTGGATCGTGCCAGCGCAGCCGCGGCGTTGGGCGGGCCCACCGTGGCCACCACCACCGCACAGCTGCTGCAGGCTCCCATGGCCGGTTTCCAGCCGCGGGATCCGTTCCCGACACTGGGATCGACCGGGGATCCGGCGCGCTGCCGGGAGGGGACGCTGAACGCCTTCGGTGGTCCCCTGACCACCGTGGTCCTGCTCACCACGGATTCCGCCGCGGACGCCGCTGTGGCGTCGGCACTGCGGGACGCC
>NZ_CAAAFT010000163.1:3573-7056 GCF_900634765.1 Candidatus Protofrankia californiensis
CGCCTTCGCCCGCGCGGGGGTGACGTTGCAGGTCAACGCGGTGGCCGCGGCGGACTACCCGCGTATCGCGGTCCCCTTGAGCGCGGTGAGCTGGGACCTCGCCCTCACCCGGGTGACGCCGCAGTGGTTCGGCAACGCCGGGCGCAGCGTGTTCCAGCCCCTGCTGGAACCGGAATGGTCCGGCCCCCGGCCGGCCGACGGCGGATACCGCAACGAGCGGATCATCCAGTTACTGCATGACGCCCTCGGGGAGCGTGACCCGGTCGCGCTCCCCACCCGGTGGGGTGACCTGGAGCGGGAGCTGCTCACCGATGCCGCTATCATTCCACTGGCGGCTACCGTCACGCCGCGTTTTCACAGCGCCAACGTCCGCGGTTTTCTGCGGGTGCCGTCACTCGACGACGCCGATCCCACCGCCGTCTCACTGGGGATCGCCTAGCCGGTTGTGGATCAGCACTTGGCCGAAGAGCGTACGATCATGGTTTTTCGGGCGCTCGGAGACCTGTTTCTGGATCAGTCTGGATCGGCATGGTGAAAGCGATTGAGGGCGGATCCCTGGGCGCTTCGACGGCAGCGGTGACGGCGCTCGGTCACCAACGCGGATTGTGAGGGTGACCGGCGGTGGTCGGTACGACGAGATCGGCCCTTCTCGTCTTACACTCGGTCAGGCCGGCTGGCGGCTGGGGGGCCGGATCCGGAGTCAATCAGCGGGACGAGACAAAGGAGTATGCGGACCGTGGCAGGTGGTAACGCCATCAGAGGAAGTCGGGTAGGGGCGGGACCAATGGGGGAGGCCGAACGCGGTGAGACGGCCCCGCGGCAGCGGATTTCCTTCTGGTGCGCCAACAATCACGAGACCAAGCCGTCGTTCGCCGCGGACGCCGCGATTCCGGAGACCTGGGACTGTCCGAACTGCGGCTTCCCGGCGGGCCGCGACCGCGACAACGCGCCCGCTCCGACCAAGACCGAACCGTACAAGACCCACCTCGCCTACGTCCGGGAGCGGCGTAACGAAAAGGACGGGGAGGCGATCCTGGCCGAAGCGCTGGCCAAGCTGCGCGGTACCGCCTAGGTTCCTCGGGGCTTCCGAGGTTCCTTCGGCCTCCGAGCGCGCTAAGAATAATGATCGCGCGCTTTTGGTGTCCGCAAGCTTGGGTCCGGGGCCTGGGCGCCCATCCGCTTCGTGATGCACGTTCGCGATGCACGGGTACCCGGCTGGCAAGGCCCGGATGGAACGTCACTGTCCGGGCCTTGCAGCCTCGCTCGCCTGTGCCTTACCTGTTTGCCCTGCTTGCCCGTCTGCCCTGCCGGCTGGCTCTGCCGTCAGGGGCTCAGGAGGCCACCGTGCCCGGGTGCGCCTAACCTGTCGAACCCTCGTGCACCGGCGATGCTCCGGCGGTGACGGCGAGTCCGGCCGCGGCGGCCCGGTCCAGCAGCCACAACGTGCGTTGCCTGCCGCATGCTCCCACCGCCGGGATTTCGGTGGGGCTCGCGCCGGAGAACGCGCTCGCCACCGCGTCCGCCTTTGCCTCGCCCGCGGCGAGGAGCCAGACTTCGCGCGCGGCCTGGATCGCGGGAAGCGTGAGCGAGATCCGCGTGGGTGGAGGCTTCGGCGACTGGTGCACCGCAACAGCGGCAGCACGGGCGTGGACGGCCGGGGAGCCGGGAAAGAGCGAGGCCACATGCCCATCCGGCCCGACTCCCAGCAGCAGCACGTCGAAGGACGGCACCGCCACCGCGTCCGCGGTCGTTCCGGTCGGTACGTGGCCCGCGAGCAGCCGCGCGTAATCGGCCGCAGCCGCCTCGGCCGCCGCAGCCACATCCGCCGTCACAGCCGTATTGACGGCCTCGGCGTCCGGCTCGGGGCCGCCGGCGACGGCGCCGGCGGCGTCCGCGCTGCCCATCGTGAAAACCCGGGCTGGGTCAAGGGGCAGGACGTCGAGCAGGGCGTCACGGGCCTGGCGATCGTTGCGGTCGGCTGAACCCGCGGGCACGAAGCGCTCGTCGCCCCACCAGATGTCCACCCGTCCCCAGTCGACCGCTTCGACGATCGGACTGTCGCGTACCGCTCGGAGCGTGGCCACGCCGATACCGCCACCGGTCAGGACCACTGACGCGCTGCCGCGGGCGGCCTGCGCGTCCAGGATGCTGATGATCAGCCGGGCGGCGGTCGCGGCGGCCAGCAGGTCCGGGTCGCGATGGATGACGACCTCGGGTGACGCGCTCATCAGCCGGACGCCCCGGCGCCGGTGTCCGCCGGGTTCGTGCTCACCGAGGCCGTGGCGTCCGCGTCCGCCGGGCCCGTCGTGTCCGTGCTGGTCACGGTATCCGCAGTGTCCGTGGTGTCCGCCGTCGGGTCGCGCCAGATGTGTTCGCGGATCGCCGACCGGGAAGCCAGACCTTTTATCCCGCTCCAGGCCGACAGCGCGTCCGCGTAGGGCGCGTCGTGGTCGAGCCGGCGCAGTTCTTCGGCCAGCAGGTCACCAAGGCCGCGTTCGGGCAGCGGCAGGGCCCGGTCGGGCCGACCGGGTCGCCGTAGCACCGCGGTGTGGGAGTCCTGGCGCGTCAGGGCCAGCTCGCCGTCGTCGAAGTGGACGCTCACCTCGACCGGTCCACGCCGGGGCGTTTCGGCCACGGCGACCGGAACGTCCAGGCGGTCGGTGAACCAGCCGGACAACAGGCAGACACTGGGGTCCGCCTCGCCGCCCACGATGGTGATCGACCGCGGTCTCTCGGTGATCGAGTCGAAGGCGGCCGCGATCAGCGTCCGCCAGCCGGTGAGTCGCGTCCACGCGAGATCGGTGTCGCCGGGCGCGAAGTCCGCCGCCCGCCGGCGCAGCGCCGCCACGGGATCGGGGGAGGCGTCCGCGTCGCTGACCCGCCGGTCCGCGAAGACCCCCAGGGGGTCGTAGGCGATGCGGTCCGGGGGTGCGCCGTGCCACCAGGTCACCACGGGCGCGTCCGGTGCGAGCAGCGGCAGCACCACCGACTCGGCGTGCAGGCCGAGTCGGCCGTGCATCCGCATGACCACGGCCTCGCCGGGCCCGAGCCGCCCGCCGATGGAGATCTCGGCGTCCAGCCTCGACGTGGGGGCGTCCAACTGGCGGCGCACGACGATGAGCAGCCGGCACGGATGGGCTGCCGCCGCTGTTGTCGCCGCGCTCTCGGCGGCGCTGACGTGCTTCTCGTCCACCACGACCACCAGGGTCAGGGCCAGGCCGAAGGCGAGCGCCCCGGCTGAGCGCCGTTCGGCCGCCAGTGCCTTGACGACGTCGGTGCCGGTCGTGTCCCAGAGGGTTGTCACGGTCGCCTCCTCGATGTCGTCCGGGTCGGCGACCACTTGGCCGCCGGTGCCGGTGCCGGTGCGAGGGGGATCGTCACCGGCGGCCTCACGGTCGCCTCCAGCAGCGCCCGTCACGGGCGAGCATCTCGTCGGCGGCGGCCGGTCCCCACGTCCCCGACCGGTAGGGGTGGGGTACGGAG
>NZ_CAAAFT010000163.1:7600-14011 GCF_900634765.1 Candidatus Protofrankia californiensis
CCGGCCCAGAAGTCCTCCATCGGGTCGATCACCCGCCACGACTCGATCACCTCGGCGTTGTTCGGGAACAACGTCGCGTCCCCGAGCAGCACGTCGAGAATGAGCCGTTCGTACGCCTCGGGAAGCGACTCGGTGAACGCCTCGCCGAACAGGAAGTCCATGGCGACGTCGCGGACCTCCATCGCCGAACCCGGGACCTTGGATCCGAACTTCAACGTCACGCCCTCGTCCGGCTGGACCCGCACCACCAGCTGGTTGTGGCCGAGCTCGGAGGTGTCGGTGGCGTCGAACGGCAGGTGCGGAGCCGGCTTGAACGAAACGGCGATCTCGGTTACCCGGCGTGGTAGCCGTTTGCCGGTGCGCAGGTAGAACGGGACACCCGCCCACCGGCGGGTCTCGATCCCGAGTCGGACGGCGGCAAAGGTCTCCGTCCGAGAGTCCGGGGGGACGCCGTCCTCCTCCAGATAGCCCCGGACCCGCTGGCCGGCGAGCCAGCCCTGCTCGTACTGGCCCCGGATGGCATAGCTGGCGAGGTCGTCCGGCAGCGAGATGGCCCGCAGGATCTTGAGTTTCTCGTACCGGATGGCCTCGGCGTTGAAACTCACCGGCTCCTCCATGGCGGTGAGTGCCAGCAGCTGTAGCAGGTGGTTCTGCAGCACGTCCCGGGCGGCGCCGGTCTCGTCGTAGAAACCGGCACGCGAGCCGATACCGACGTCCTCGGCCATGGTGATCTGGACGGAATCGACGAAGTGGGAGTTCCAGATCGGCTCGAACAGGGTGTTGGCGAACCGCAGCGCCAGCAGGTTCTGGACGGTCTCCTTGCCCAGGTAGTGATCGATGCGGAACACGTCGGAGGCGGTGAACACGTCGTCGACGAGCTCGTTGAGGGAGTGGGCCGACTCCTGGTCGTAGCCGAAGGGTTTTTCCACCACGACCCGCCGCCAACCGCCGGACGCTTCGTTCGAGGCCATCCCGGTGCGCTGCATCTGCTTGAGGACGACGGGAAATGCCGATGGTGGGATGGACAGGTAGAAGGCTGCGTTACCCGGGATCCCATGGGTCCGCTCGAGGTCGAGCAGGGTCTGCGCAAGCGTGTCGAACGCCTGGTCGTCGTTGAACGACCCCTGGACGAACTTCACGGACGCGGCCAGGCGGTCCCACACCTCCTCCCGGAACGGTGTCCGGGCGCCCTTCTCCGCGGCTTCCCGGATGATCTGCGCGAAGTCGCCGTCGTTCCAGTCGCGCCGGGCGAAACCCAGCAGCGCGAAGCCTGGCGGCAGCAGACCTCGGTTCGCCAGGTCGTAGACGGCCGGGATGAGCTTCTTGCGGGCCAGGTCGCCGGTGACCCCGAAGACCACCAACGCGCATGGGTCGGGCAGGCGTGGCAGCCGGCGGTCCCGCGGGTCTCGCAGCGGGTTGGCGCTCACCGTTGGCGTCACCCGAACTCCCCTCCTCGTTGTTGCGGGGTTCCTTCATCTGGCTTTTCGCGGAACGGTCTGTCAGCTGATAATCATTCCCGGTCAGTCGCCGGCGGCTTCAAGCTGTTCCCTGACGGCTGTGAGCAACTGGTTCCAGGAGTCCACGAACTTCTCCACGCCTTCGCGTTCGAGCACCTCGACGACATCGGGGAACGAGATACCGAGGTCGGCCAGGTGGGCCAGTACCGCGTGGGCGTCGTCGTAGTACGGCCTGATCGTGTCGCCCCTGACTACCCCGTGGTCGGCGAAGGCATGCAGCGTCGCCTCCGGCATCGTGTTGACCGTGTCCGGGGCGACCAGTTCCTCCACGTAGATCGTATCCGGCAGGGCCGGGTCCTTCGTGGACGTCGACGCCCACAGTGGCCGCTGCGGCCTGGCGCCGCCGCGGGCAAGGGCCGACCAGCGCTCGGTCGCGAAGGCCTTCTCATAACGCTGGTAGGCCAGACGTGCGTTGGCGATCGCGGCCTTGCTCCGCAGGGCCTTGGCCTCGGCGGTACCGATCTTCTCCAGCCGGCGGTCCACCTCGGTGTCGACCCGGCTGACGAAGAACGACGCGACCGAGGCGAGGTCGGACAGCTCCCGCCCGGCCGCCGCGGCCTGCTCGATGCCTGTCATGAAGGCGTCCATCACCGCGTCGTAGCGGTCAAGTCCGAAGATCAGTGTGACGTTGACGCTGATACCCGCGGCAAGTGTGGCGGTGATCGCCGGCAGTCCGGCGAGCGTGGCTGGGATCTTGATGAACAGGTTCGGCCGGTCGACCAGCCACCACAGCGCGCGGGCCTCGGCCACGGTGCGCTCGGTTTCGTGGGCAAGGCGCGGGTCGACCTCGATCGACACCCGGCCGTCCACGCCGCCGCTGGCCTCGTAGGCGGGACGCAGCACGTCACAGGCAGCGCGGACGTCCGCGGTCGTGATCGCGCGGGCGGCCTCACCGATGTCCACCCCGCGGACGGACAGATCGCGCAGCTGCTCGTCGTAGGCCGATCCCGTGCTGATCGCCTTCTGGAAGATGGTCGGGTTGCTGGTGACACCGACGACGCTGCGGGTACGCACCAGTTCGGCGAGGTTGCCGGTCCGCAGGCGGTCCCGGCTGATGTCGTCGAGCCAGACCGCCACTTCGGCGGCGGACAGCTGAGCCAAGGGGTCGGTCATTGTGGTGTGACGTCCTCTCCGGAAGCGCTGGCGTGCTGCTGGTGGACGGTTCGGCACCGCCGGTTGTCACGCGATTGTCCGTCAGTGCGCGATGCCGGTCAGCGCCAGACCGTGGCGGTGGGGATGGGCCCACCCTGCCGGTAGGGATGGACCTACCCTCTCGCGCTCCCCTCACCCCCGTGCCCGGATAGCCCGCGAAGCTCAGGGAAAGTTAGCGAGAACACTGTCTTTCGGCTTATCCACTCGATGATTTCATCGGACGCCGTGGCAGACCGGTCGGCGGCCACGTCGGCTGGAAATCATATAGATCATTCATGTCGCCATGGCCTGACCCGGGGGCGCCGACGGAGGAGAAAGATCTTCTCTTGGACGGGTCGCGCGCCCGGCGCGACGCCCGGCGGTTAGACTCCGACACGTCGTAGAACCACGCCGCGAAGCCCCGGCCCACGGGGCCCGAGTCCGGGCGGGTGCCCATGTGTCTCCCGCCGATCGCGAGGTCGTCCTGTCCGCCCTGGCCGCGTCCACGCCGGTAGTCAGCCTGCCGAAGCCGACCACGCCCGCGCAGTCGGCCTCCGGTGGGCCGAGCGGAGCAACCGGGCCGGCGAGGTCCCGGCGTCCGGTCCGGGTGCTCGCGCGTTCCTATCTCGCTCTGACCAAGCCGCGGATCATCGAACAGCTCCTGATCACAACGGTCCCGGTCATGCTGCTGGCCGAGCGCGGCCTGCCCTCACCGTGGCTGATACTTGCGACGCTGGTCGGCGGGACGTTCGCGGCGGGCAGCGCCAACACGTTCAACTGCTACATCGACCGCGACATCGACCAGGTGATGGCGCGTACCCGCCAGCGGCCGCTGGTGCGGGCGAGCGTCACTCCCGCCGAGGCGTTGCGGTTCGGCATCCTTCTGGGTGTCGCCGCGACCCTGCTGTTCGGTTTTGCGGTCAACTGGCCGTCGGCGTTGCTCGCCGACGGAGCGATCATGTTCTACGTCTTCGTCTACACCCTCGGACTCAAGCGTCGTAGTCCGTCCAACATCGTCATCGGTGGCGCGGCCGGCTGTTTCCCGGTGCTCATCGGCTGGTCCGCGGTGACCGGCACGGTCGGCTGGCCCGCCGTGCTGCTCTTCGCGGTCATCTTCTTCTGGACCCCGCCGCACTTCTGGGCGCTGGCCATCAAGTACCGGGACGACTACGCCGCTGCCGGGATCCCCATGCTGCCGGTTGTGGCGTCACCGGCGGTGGTCACCAGGCGCATACTCGGCTACTCGTACGCGATGGTTGCCGCATCCCTGCTGCTCGTCCCGGTCGCCGACACGGGATGGCTCTACCTGGTCGTGGCCGTGCTGCTCGGCGGCTGGTTCCTCGCCGAGGCGCACCGGCTGGGCCGGTCCGTCCGCCGCGGTGGGGAGATCCGGCCCATGCGGCTGTTCCACATGTCCATCACCTACCTGACGCTCCTGTTCGTCGCGGTGGCGCTGGCCGCCGTGATCTAGTGGAAGCTGTAGGTGGTCGCGGTCGTCATGACAGCGGTTTCCACCTACTGTTTCCACTTACGCCTTCCTCACACCACCGCCGGTTCGATCGCGTCGGCGGGATCGGTTGTCGCCGGTACGGGCAGGTCGACCGGTGCCGGGCGCTCGACCATGGCCAGCCAGACGCGCAGGGCGACGATCCATAGCGCGGTGGCCCCGGCTATGTGCAGCTCCACCAGCCCGACCGGGATCCCGGTGAAGTACTGGGTGAACCCGACGCCGGCCTGGGCGATCGCGATGGCGGCGAGTGCGGTGCTCGCGCGGACCGCCTCCCGCGGCGCGCCACCGACACGTACCGCGAGAACCGTCGCGACGACCAGCCCGACCAGGAGCATCGCGGCATCGGCGTGTAGCTGCGCGACGTTGGTGATGTCGAATCCGAAGCGTTTCGCCTCGGTGGAGTCCCCGCTGTGCGGTCCCGTTCCCGTGACCACCGTGCCGAGGACGAGTACCGCCCCGGCGACGGCCACCAGCAGCCGCGCCAGCCCGAGCAGCTCGCGCCCGCATGCCGGACGTACCACGCCCGGGCCCGAGCGGGCCCGGCGGTCGAGCACCACGACATCGAGCAGCAGCAGCATGGACAGCAGGAAGTGTCCTGCCACCAGCGCGGGATGCAGTTTGAACAGGACGGTCAGACCGCCGAGCACCACCTGGCCGAGGAACCCCAGCCACAACCCGAACGAGAGCAGGACGAGGTCGCGGCGGCGCTGACCGAGTCGTAACGACACCAGCGGCAGCAGGAGCATCACCAGCCCGACGGCGGTGGTCAGCAGCCGGTTGCCGAACTCGATCCAGCCGTGTGCAGCGTACTCCGGCTGCGTCACGAACGAGTTCTCGCCACATCTGGGCCAGGTGGGGCAGCCGAGCCCGGAGCCGGTGAGCCGGACCGCTCCGCCGGTGACCACGATCAGCGCAAGCAGGATGACGCTGATGCGGGTGAGTCGCCGGAAGACCATCGGGCTCACCGTGGGTAGTTGCAGGGGTCGCCGCACGCTCATTCCCGCAGATACTACCGGCTGTAGAAGTTCGGGTTCGAGATCATCGCCATGGGGACGTCCGTCCCGAACGTCATTTCTGGACGTCCGTTCCCGGCGTCCGTCTCGGACCTCACTCCCATTTGAACGTCCGGGACGCCAGTACCAGGGAACCGACCGCCCAGGCGCACAGCACGGCCAGATCACCGGTGGGCAGACCGGAACCGTCCTGCAGGACGGCGCGCAGACCGTCGGAGGCGGCCGCGGTGGGCAGCGCCCGGCCCACCGCTTCCAGCCAGCCCGGCAGCCGGGACAACGGGACGATCACCCCGCCGACGAGCAACAGCAGCAGGTAGACGCCGTTGGCCGCGGCAAGCGTCGCCTCGGCCCGCAGGGTGCCCGCCATGAGCAGCCCCAGGCCGCAGAACGCGACGGTGGCCACCAGCAGGAGCAGCCCCGTCCACAGCGGCCAGCCGTGCGGATGCCAGCCGAGGGCAAACCCGACGGCGACCACCACCGCAACCTGGATGATCTCTACGGCGACCACGGCCAGGGTCTTGCCCGCCAGCAGGATCGACCGCGGCAGCGGGCTTGCGCCGAGCCGCTTGAGCACGCCGTAGGAACGCTCGAAACCGGTCGCGATCGCCTGCCCGGTGAATGCCGTCGACATGACCGCCAGCGCCAGGACGCCCGGAACGAGAAAGTCCACCGACCGGCCGCCGTCGGTGGGAAGCACGTCCACGGCAGTGAAGAACAGCAGCAGGCCGACCGGGATGGCCAGGGTGAGCAGCACTGACTCCCCACGCCGCAGCGTCAGCTTCAGCTCGATCATCGTCTGTGCGCGCAGCATGCTCCACCGGCTCGCGGCGCCCGGCGCGGGCCGCAGGTCCAGCGGCTGTCGCACGCCCGCATCGGGTTCGGCGGCGCCGGTCGGTTTCCCGGTCTGCTTGCCGATCGGCACGCCCGCGTCGGTCATCACGGCCGCAACGCCGAGCCGGTGAGTTCCACGAACACGTCCTCAAGACTGCGCTGTTCCACCTGCAGGTCCTCGGCCATCACGCCGTTGCTCGCACACCATGCGGTCACCGCGGCGAGCAGATGCGGGTCGATATCACCGTGTACAACGTAGCGTCCCGGCGGTCCCTCCTTGGCGATGGTGCCGTTGGGCAGGGCCAGCGCCAGACGGTCGATGTCGAGACCGGCCGGCGCCCGGAACCGCAGCTCCCCCTTGGCGCCGCCACTGGTCAGCTCGGCCGGGGATCCCGCCGCGAGGACCTTG
>NZ_CAAAFT010000163.1:14036-16304 GCF_900634765.1 Candidatus Protofrankia californiensis
GGCGTTGGCGCTGTCCGCCGGACAGGCGGCGGTAGGGGACCCGGGCCACCTCGGACATGCCGACGCGCTCGAGAAGGGCCGCGACGTCCAACGGGTTGCGGTGGTGGGCGGCCAGTACGGCGAGCATCTCACCGGCGCGCGCGCCCGGGTACACCCCACCGGACTGGAGCATGACCCCCACCCGGGGGCGCAGGACGGATGCGTCGCGCCCGGGGTCGAGACCGAGCACCCGAACGCGGCCGGCGTCCGGGCGCCGGAACCCCTCGCAGATTTCGATCGTGGTCGTCTTGCCGGCGCCGTTCGGGCCGAGCAGAGCCGTCACCGAACCTGTCGCAACGGTCAGTGATAGATGGTTGACGGCGTGTACGGCTCGGTTCGAACGCGGCCAGTAGGTCTTGACCAGGTCGGAAACCTCGACTGCCAGGTCGTCCGCCACACTCGCGATCCTACGGACGATCGCACCCGTTGGTGCGATCGGAGCCCCCTCGGATGCGGCCAGAACCCACCAGGGACCCCTTCGGAACCCACTGGGGATCCGCGGACGGGAGGTTATCCGCGGATGGAGGCTTCAGGTCAGGAACGGGGTTGGCCGCGCCGGCCGCGGGGCGGTGCGGGCCGCTGCCCGTGCCCGGATCCCGGCTCGGCGAGCGCGCCCCATGCGCCGAGGCGCTTGTAGAGCAGCGGCGGCGTTGTGCTGTAGAGCCGCGCCAGCGAGAGCAGATCCGTGCGACGTAGACGCAGCACGTCCCGGGAGTTCTCCGAGCGCAGCACCTGCACGATCGCGATCCAGCGTCGCAACGGGCCGGTGCGGGTCGGTGGCAGCTTGCGCAGCCGGTGCAGGTCGATGGCCAGCGGTGGCAGCCCGACCAGTTCGGAGCGGTCCGTCTGTGGCGGGATGAGCATGACCGCGGTCACGTCGTAGAGCTCGGCCAGCTCCATCAGGCGATGTACCCGCAGGGAGCGGTGTCCCCGCTCGTAGGCGCCCAGGGTGCCGGCGGTCCAGCGTCCGTTCGTTCGTTCCTGGACGTCGACGAGGGACATGCCGCGACGGTGGCGGGCTGCTCGTAGCCGGCGTCCCAGCTCCGCGGCGTAGTCGTCGGTCCGGGGGCCTGTGTCGGCTCTGCCGATGCCGGCCTTTTCAGCGTCGAGTTCGCGAGCGCTGTGGTCGGCCTCGGTCACGGTCTCCGTCCGGGTCGCGTCGAGCCGGAGACGCCATCCGCCCCCGGCCACAGCCTGTCAGGAGTTGGTCTGTGAGATGGTCGGTTCACACGATGACACGCAGATGCAGGTGGTCTCCGTGTGGTAGCGCGACGGATCCGGTACGAGGACGGCCACGGCCCTGCGGGTGTGGCGGATCAGACGCTCGTCCCGAGTGTGCGCTCTTTGCCCAGGTCGGATGCCACGATGGTCGGGTACTTCGACAGATCACGTCGTACCTGCAGGCCGGAGGGTTAGACCCTCGGCGGGAAATAAGGCACAGTGGTGTTGTGAAAAGCATGCCCGACACCTCCAACGGTACGGCGGCCGACGGCCGGACCCGTGACCGTGTCGTGCGCCTGCTCCTGGAGCTCGGCCCCTCGACCGCGGTCACCCTTTCCGCGCACCTCGGCCTGTCGCCGGCGGCAATCCGGCGGCATCTGGACGCGATGCTCACGGAAGACGTGATCATGACCCGGTCGGCCCGCACCCCAGGCCCGCGCGGCCGCGGTCGTCCGGCTCGGGTCTACCAGCTCACCGCTGCCGGTCACGCGGCCGGCCCGACCGCGTACGAGGACCTCGCCACCAGCGCGCTGAGCTTCCTCGCCGACGTCGCGGGCCACGCGGTCGTCGCGGAGTTCGCCGAGGCGCGCGCCGCCGATCTGGAACGGCGGGTCAAGGGCGCGGTCGCCCGGGCCGACCCCGCCGACCGGCCGGCGGCGCTGGCGGCGGCGATGTCCGCCGCCGGTTACACCGCAAGCGCCTCGCAGCTTCCGACGGGCATCCAGATCTGCCAGCACCACTGCCCCGTCCAGCACGTGGCCGAGCAGTTTCCCGAGCTCTGCGGCGCGGAGACCGCCGCGTTGTCACGGCTGCTGGACTCCCACGTCCAGCGGCTCGCCACCATTGCGCATGGTGACGGGGTGTGCACGACGCATGTTCCGCTGGAAGCCCGGGACCTCCAGCGGCGCGACGAAAGCCGTGATCGTTCCGCTCGGGCTTCCTCCTCCTTCGCTGTGGTCGGAGAGGCAGACCCGGTCCACCCAGGGGATCCGGTCCACCCAGGGGATC
>NZ_CAAAFT010000163.1:16329-17998 GCF_900634765.1 Candidatus Protofrankia californiensis
CGGTCCACCCAGGGGATCCGGTCCACCCAGGGGATCCGGGCGCACCCGAACCGCCCGTACCGCCCGCGGTGTCGCGCTCCTCACCAGTCGGTTCACCGACGTCCGCCCCACCTGTTTCCACGTCCCCCGCCACTCTCACCTCCTCGGAGGGTCCTGCCATATGACCACAACTCCCGAGACCGAGATCGACAGTCGGCTCGAAGGACTGGGTTCCTACAAGTTCGGCTGGTCCGACACGGACGCGTATGCGGCGACCGCCGAGCGCGGATTGTCCGAGGCGGTCGTCCTCGGCATCTCGGCCAAGAAGAGCGAGCCGGAGTGGATGACCCAGCTTCGGCTCAAGGGTCTGAAGCTGTTCGGCCGCAAGCCCATGCCCACCTGGGGCGCGGACCTGTCCGGGATCGATTTCGACAACATCAAGTATTTTGTCCGTTCGACCGAGAAGCAGGCGGAGACCTGGGACGACCTGCCGGCGGACATCCGCAACACCTACGACAAGCTCGGCATCCCCGAAGCCGAGAAGCAGCGTCTGGTCTCCGGCGTGGCGGCCCAGTACGAGAGCGAAGTCGTCTACCACAAGATCCGTGAAGATCTTGAGGAGCAGGGCGTCATCTTCCTCGACACCGACACGGGCCTGCGGGAGCACCCGGAGGTATTCCAGGAGTACTTCGGTTCGGTCATCCCGGTCGGCGACAACAAGTTCGCCGCGCTGAACACCGCGGTGTGGTCCGGCGGCTCGTTCATCTACGTCCCGCCGGGCGTGCACGTGGAAATCCCGCTGCAGGCGTACTTCCGCATCAACACCGAGAACATGGGCCAGTTCGAGCGGACCCTGATCATCGTTGACGAGGGTGCCTACGTGCACTACGTCGAAGGCTGTACCGCGCCGATCTACTCCTCGGACTCGCTGCACTCCGCGGTCGTGGAAATCGTCGTGAAGAAGAACGCCCGCTGCCGGTACACGACCATCCAGAACTGGTCGAACAACGTCTACAACCTGGTGACCAAGCGGGCCGCCTGCCAGGCCGGCGGCACCATGGAGTGGATCGACGGGAACATCGGTTCCAAGGTGACGATGAAGTACCCGGCCGTGTGGCTGCTCGGCGAGCAGGCCAAGGGCGAGGTCCTCTCGATCGCCTTCGCCGGCGCCGGCCAGCACCAGGACGCCGGCGCGAAGATGGTGCACGCCGCGCCGCGGACGTCGTCCACGATCGTGTCCAAGTCGGTGGCCCGCGGCGGTGGCCGCACGTCCTACCGCGGTCTGGTCCAGATCAAGGAAGGCGCGCACAACTCGCGGGCGACGGTGAAGTGCGACGCCCTGCTGGTCGACACGGTCAGCCGGTCGGACACCTATCCCTACGTCGACGTCCGGGAGGACGACGCGTCCATCGGGCACGAGGCCACCGTGTCCAAGGTCGGGGAGGACCAGCTCTTCTACCTGATGAGCCGCGGGTTGTCCGAGGACGAGGCCATGGCCATGGTCGTGCGCGGGTTCGTCGAACCGATCGCCCGTGAACTGCCGATGGAGTACGCCCTCGAGCTCAACCGGCTGATCGAGCTGCAGATGGAAGGCGCGGTCGGCTGATGGTGACAGCTCCCGTCCACAACGGTTCGCCGGACGGATCGTCCGCCGGTACCGGTGTTGGTAGCACCGCGACCGTGCCGGTAC
>NZ_CAAAFT010000163.1:18183-20945 GCF_900634765.1 Candidatus Protofrankia californiensis
CGGTACCGGTGTTGGTAGCACCGCGACCGTGCCGGTACCGGGGTCGTCGACCGGCTTGCCGGTCGGCTCCAGGCCCGGGGTGGCCGCGGGCCGGTCGGACGGGCGGCCCGACGGCCGACCGCGTCCGGTGCACTCCCGTGACCCGCAGGCGCATCCCGTGCCGACCGGGCGTGAGGAGGAGTGGCGGTTCACTCCCCTGCGCCGGCTGCGCGGCCTGCTCGCCGGCCCGGATGCGGCCGACGCCGCCCTTGAGGTGACCGTGCAGGCCCCACCGCCGGTCACGGTCGAACACGTCGGTATCGACGACGGGCGCATCGGGCGGGTACTGACCCCGGCCGACCGGGTGTCGGCGTTCGCGATGACCCGGACCGAGCGCGCCGTCGTGATCACGGTTCCCGCCGAGGCCGCGCCGGAGGAACCGGTGGTCGTGCGGCTGCACGGCGGCGGCGGGGTCGCCTACGGCCATCTGGTCGTCGAGGTCGGCGCGTTTGCGTCCGCCACGGTGGTGCTCGACCACACCGGGCAGGCCACGTTCGCCGGTAACGTCGAACTGTCGGTCGGCGACAGCGCGTCGCTGACGCTGGTGTCGCTGCAGGACTGGGACGCCGGTGCGGTGCACGTGGCCGCGCATGCCGCCACGGTCGGCCGCGACGCGCGGTTCCGTTCGTTCACTGTCACCCTCGGTGGTGACCTGGTGCGGCTGTCACCTACGGTCACCTACGCCGGGCCCGGTGGGGACGCGGAACTCTACGGCCTGTTCTTCACCGGCGCCGGTCAGCACCAGGAGCACCGACTGCTCGTCGACCACGGCCCGCGGTCGTGCCGCAGCCGGGTGGCCTACAAGGGCGCCCTGCAGGGTGACGGCGCGCACGCGGTGTGGATCGGCGACGTCGTGATCGGGACGGACGCCGTGGGTACCGACACCTACGAGCTCAACCGTAATCTCGTCCTGACCGACGGTGCCAGGGCGGATTCGGTGCCGAACCTGGAGATATCCACCGGTGAGGTCGTCGGTGCCGGTCATGCCAGTGCGACCGGGCGTTTCGACGACGAGGCGTTGTTCTACCTGATGGCGCGGGGTATTCCGGCGGACGAGGCGCGGCGCCTGGTCGTCCGGGGCTTCTTCGCCGAGATCGTTGACCGGATCGAGATCGATTCCCTGCGGGAGCGGATCACCGCGGCGGTCGAGGCCGAGCTTGGCGGGGTCGTCTAGTGGGTGGTTTCCAGCGGGCGTGTGCCCTGTCCGACCTGAGCGAGGAGGTCCCGCTCGGGGTGGAGATCGACGGGGAGCCGGTGTGCCTGGCCCTGACGGGTGGGCAGGTCTACGCCATCCGCGACGAATGCTCGCACGCCGACGTCGCCCTTTCCCAGGGCGAGGTCGAGGACGCGAAGATCGAGTGCTGGCTGCACGGCTCGCAGTTCGACCTCACCACAGGTGAGCCCCTCGGGCTGCCGGCAACCGAGCCGGTGCCCGTCTACCCGGTGAAGATCGACGGCGACGACGTGCTCGTGGACGTCGGCCAGTCATAGCGCATAGCGCAAGCCATAGCGCAAGTCATAGCGGTTTGAGGAGATTGAACAAGTGTCGACCCTTGAGATCCGTAACCTCCATGTCTCGGTGGAGACCGACTCCGCCGAGGGGAGGGAGATCCTGCGCGGCGTGGATCTGACGATCCGCCGTGGCGAGACCCATGCGATCATGGGGCCGAACGGCTCCGGCAAGTCGACGCTGGCGTATTCCATTGCCGGTCACCCCAAGTACACGATCACCGAGGGCACGGTGACGCTGGACGGTGTCGACGTCCTCGCGATGAGCGTCGACGAGCGTGCCCGCGCCGGGGTCTTCCTGGCCATGCAGTACCCCGTCGAGGTGCCCGGCGTGTCGGTGTCGAACTTCCTGCGCTCGTCGGTGACGGCCGTGCGCGGTGAGGCACCCAAGCTGCGGACGTGGGTCAAGGAGGTCCGCGACTCCATGGCGACGCTGGAGATGGACCCGGCGTTCGCCGAGCGCAGCGTCAACGAGGGTTTCTCCGGCGGCGAGAAGAAGCGCCACGAGATCCTTCAGATGGCCCTGCTCAAGCCGAAGATCGCAATTCTGGACGAAACCGACTCGGGCCTTG
The DNA here is from genome assembly GCF_900634765.1 of Candidatus Protofrankia californiensis. NCBI lineage: Bacteria > Bacillati > Actinomycetota > Actinomycetes > Frankiales > Frankiaceae > Protofrankia > Candidatus Protofrankia californiensis. Next base: position 20,304 of record NZ_CAAAFT010000163.1, read on the forward strand.
ACGTAGACGCGCTGCGGATCGTCTCCGGCGGTATCGAGTCCGTCCGGGCCGCGGGGCAGACCGGCATCCTGCTGATCACCCACTACACCCGCATCCTGCGGTACGTGAAGCCGGAATTCGTCCACGTGATGGCCGGCGGTCGCATCGTCGACTCCGGTGGCCCGGAACTCGCGGCAGTCCTGGAGGACGCCGGCTACGACCGGTATGTGAAAGTGACCGAACCGGCCGGGACGGTGGCATGACGATGACCGACACGAGGCTCTCGCCCGCCCCCGTTGGGGGGGCAGGCGGGCCGAGGTCCGGATACGACGTCGAGCAGATCCGCAAGGACTTCCCGATCCTGGCGCGGCGTGTCCACGACGACCGGCTGCTGGTCTACCTCGACAGCGCGGCGAGCTCGCAGAAGCCCACCCGCGTCCTGGACGCCGAGCGGGACTACTATGAGCTGCACAACGCCAACGTCCACCGCGGCATCCACGTACTCGCCGAGGAGGCCACCGCGCTGTATGAGACCGCCCGCGACAAGGTCGCGGCGTTCATCGGCGCACCCCGGCGCGACGAGGTCGTCTTCACCAAGAACTCCTCCGAGGCGCTGAACCTCGTCGCCTACGCGATGAGCAACGCGGCGGCGTCGGGTCCGGA
>NZ_CAAAFT010000164.1:0-2868 GCF_900634765.1 Candidatus Protofrankia californiensis
ATCTTCGGGTCCGTGATCATCCCTGGAGGGATTGAAACGTCAGCAAGCCATCCTAAGAGTGCTTGCCATTCGGAGTCCGTGATCATCCCTGGAGGGATTGAAACATTGTGTCACCAATGTACGCCCAATCCATTACTGGTCCGTGATCATCCCTGGAGGGATTGAAACAGTGACACCCGAAGCAGCTCCGACCGGAGAGTTTCCGGGTCCGTGATCATCCCTGGAGGGATTGAAACCTGTGCCAGCGTCCATGCAGCGAAAGGTGTCTCGCCGTCCGTGATCATCCCTGGAGGGATTGAAACCGCGTACCGGCCTCCAGCTCGGCCACGCGGGCGCGGGTCCGTGATCATCCCTGGAGGGATTGAAACGCGCCACCCCGGAGACGTCACAGGAGGCGGACCGGTGAGGTCCGTGATCATCCCTGGAGGGATTGAAACCACTGCGGCGGGCAGAGCCACCACAGGCGGCCGTAGTCCGTGATCATCCCTGGAGGGATTGAAACTCGAACCGGCAGACTGGTTGACACGTACCCACGCCGTCCGTGATCATCCCTGGAGGGATTGAAACTGAAACCCGTGGTAGCAGCCCTGGAACTTGATGATCGTCCGTGATCATCCCTGGAGGGATTGAAACGCGAGGGCCAGGCGCTCGGCGTGCTCGGCGCGCTCGGTGTCCGTGATCATCCCTGGAGGGATTGAAACACCGTGGGAGCACCGGCCGTGCCGTGCGCCGCCGCCGTCCGTGATCATCCCTGGAGGGATTGAAACGTTGTCCAGGAGGCTCCTCCTCCGGCGGACATCGCGTCCGTGATCATCCCTGGAGGGATTGAAACTGCAGCGTCCGGGCCTTGGCGGGCCATGACGCGGTGGTCCGTGATCATCCCTGGAGGGATTGAAACGCGAGCGAGGTCATGACGTCCAGCACGGGGACCCCGTCCGTGATCATCCCTGGAGGGATTGAAACATGCTGTCGTTCCCGGACATCGCCCCCCCCGCTTGTCCGTGATCATCCCTGGAGGGATTGAAACGTTGCGGAGTCGGCCGCCGCGCGCGCGGCGTCGAGTCCGTGATCATCCCTGGAGGGATTGAAACGGCATGGCGCCCAAGTCACGGCCGATTTGCGGCCCGGGTCCGTGATCATCCCTGGAGGGATTGAAACTTACGCACCGTGATGTGACTCAGCGTGACCGAGCAAGTCCGTGATCATCCCTGGAGGGATTGAAACTCGCGACCACGAGCACGCCGGCCGGCTCGGTCAAGCGTCCGTGATCATCCCTGGAGGGATTGAAACGTTGTACTTCGGCCTCCCGGCCACGGACGCGCAGGAGTCCGTGATCATCCCTGGAGGGATTGAAACAGGACTTCCGTGACCGTGTCGGTCGCGACCCCAAGTCCGTGATCATCCCTGGAGGGATTGAAACATGTGCTGGCGTCCATCCTGGAGCGAGAGCAGGAGTCCGTGATCATCCCTGGAGGGATTGAAACCTGAGTCGCACCAGCGTGGCTCTCCAGAGCGGCGGTCCGTGATCATCCCTGGAGGGATTGAAACCGGTGGTGGCGCGCAGGAGCCACGCATGCGCGGTGGTCCGTGATCATCCCTGGAGGGATTGAAACCCCGACACGCCCGACACCGGCACCGGTAACGCCGGTAGTCCGTGATCATCCCTGGAGGGATTGAAACCCGCCGGGTTGCGATTCCGTTCATTCCGGGGCGTCCGGGTCCGTGATCATCCCTGGAGGGATTGAAACGGGATGCGCGTGCCCTGTGTGCGTGTACGCCGTGGTCCGTGATCATCCCTGGAGGGATTGAAACCGTGGTGGTCCCCGTGCGCCGACTGTGAGTGGTGGTCCGTGATCATCCCTGGAGGGATTGAAACCGCGGGCTGCGGACATCCGCATGTACGTCAAGCGCGAGGTCCGTGGTCCGTGATCATCCCTGGAGGGATTGAAACTCACGCTCGGATGGATGCCGCTGCCGCGGTGACAGGTCCGTGATCATCCCTGGAGGGATTGAAACCCGGCCGGGGGGCGCCGATGACGGGCCTGGCGGCCGGTCCGTGATCATCCCTGGAGGGATTGAAACAGTTTCCATTTACCGGTGGATGTCTTCTCAGACAGGTCCGTGATCATCCCTGGAGGGATTGAAACGATCGACAGCATCAGGGAACGACGCCTGGACCACGTCCGTGATCATCCCTGGAGGGATTGAAACACGTCCTTGACGAGCACCAGGCCGAGGTCTACGCCGGTCCGTGATCATCCCTGGAGGGATTGAAACACCCGACGAGTCCGGCGCTCACTGTTCAGATGGCGTGTCCGTGATCATCCCTGGAGGGATTGAAACAGACCGGCCTGCGCGTAGGAGAGCAGGTTGTCCTGCTGCGGTCCGTGATCATCCCTGGAGGGATTGAAACCCCAGGCGATCGCCGGCCTGGCCCACCTGGCGGACGGGTCCGTGATCATCCCTGGAGGGATTGAAACCGATCCTGCCGGCGCTTCTGCCGCTGATCCCGACGTCCGTGATCATCCCTGGAGGGATTGAAACCCGGTCTCGTTGGCCATCTTGGCGAGGCGACCGTGAGTCCGTGATCATCCCTGGAGGGATTGAAACATCATGCCCGCGACGTCGCGCAGGGCCGCGGCGAGTCCGTGATCATCCCTGGAGGGATTGAAACCTGATCCGTCAAGACTGGTAACAGGCCCACCCGCGGGTCCGTGATCATCCCTGGAGGGATTGAAACCATGGGAAGCGCGTCGGAAGCGGATCCGGCGTGGTCCGTGATCATCCCTGGAGGGATTGAAACGTGAGCACGTCATCTCTCCGGCGTCTAATCCATAGGTCCGTGATCATCCCTGGAGGGATTGAAAC
>NZ_CAAAFT010000165.1:0-1006 GCF_900634765.1 Candidatus Protofrankia californiensis
GCCTAGAGAGGCGTCCGTGATCATCCCTGGAGGGATTGAAACCCGCGACCAGCGCGGCCACCTGCTGCGGCGTCAGGTCCGTGATCATCCCTGGAGGAATTGAAACTACTAGCAGATGACAGCAGATGCAATCCTATGTCAGGTCCGTGATCATCCCTGGAGGGATTGAAACTCCCACCCCTGTCCCGGTGGGCGCGATGGGACGTGGTCCGTGATCATCCCTGGAGGGATTGAAACTGGGTCGCGGATCGGTTGGGTCCAGACGCGGGACCTGTCCGTGATCATCCCTGGAGGGATTGAAACCAGAGTCTCCTGAACGGTGCCCGCCCATCCGTTTTGCCCGTCCGTGATCATCCCTGGAGGGATTGAAACCCGAGCGGCTCTGGCGGCGTGCCATCCCGCGCTGGTCCGTGATCATCCCTGGAGGGATTGAAACATGTGCCTGGCGCGCCAGAACGCCTGATCGTTCATGGTCCGTGATCATCCCTGGAGGGATTGAAACGGGATCCGGACGTCCAGGACGCCCGAGCCTGCGTCCGTGATCATCCCTGGAGGGATTGAAACCCGCGGCGTTTTGGCACCTTGGGCGGCCTGATCCCGGGTCCGTGATCATCCCTGGAGGGATTGAAACCACGGGCCGAGGCTTGGATCAGGGAGGCCCTCGCCAGGTCCGTGATCATCCCTGGAGGGATTGAAACATGACCTTGTTGAACAGGCCGTGACGTTCGTCCGTCCGTGATCATCCCTGGAGGGATTGAAACACGTCGCTGGGTAGCGCCGAGAATACCGAGACAAAGGTCCGTGATCATCCCTGGAGGGATTGAAACACGCGAAACCACTGGTTCAGCGGAATGCTGTTCGTGTCCGTGATCATCCCTGGAGGGATTGAAACAAGCGGTCCCCTGCCATCAGGCAGACCACTCCTTCAAGTCCGTGATCATCCCTGGAGGGATTGAAACACGCACGACAACCTGGATGACATCCCCTCCGGCGCCCGGGTCCGTGA
>NZ_CAAAFT010000165.1:1474-3209 GCF_900634765.1 Candidatus Protofrankia californiensis
GGTCCGTGATCATCCCTGGAGGGATTGAAACCGGGCGCTGGACCGGCTGCCGCCGGAGCCGGAGCCGGTCCGTGATCATCCCTGGAGGGATTGAAACGCGGCGGTTGGCCGGTCCATGGTCGGCCCCCTAGCCCGTCCGTGATCATCCCTGGAGGGATTGAAACGTCGTCCCGGTCTCCCCGCCGGCGGCCGGCGAGGCTGGTCCGTGATCATCCCTGGAGGGATTGAAACGAGTGCGCGTGCAGCCGGCCGTAGGAGTCGTCTTCTGGTCCGTGATCATCCCTGGAGGGATTGAAACGTGCCACAAGGGCCGGCACGGCCACGCCGCCACGGGTCCGTGATCATCCCTGGAAGGATTGAAACTCGTTCTCATCAGGCTGCGGCATTTACCGGACCCACGTCCGTGATCATCCCTGGAGGGATTGAAACGGGAACACGATGACGTCGTCGGGGCTGTTGACGAGTCCGTGATCATCCCTGGAGGGATTGAAACGCTGTGGTTCCAGGCCACCCGGCCGGCCGGGTCCTGTCCGTGATCATCCCTGGAGGGATTGAAACAAACACCGTTGCCGGTCTGCGCGCTGGACAGGTTCGGCCCGTGATCATCCCTGGAGGGATTGAAACTGGTCCTGCACGAGACCGATCAGGGCCGCCGGTTGGCTGGTCCGTGATCATCCCTGGAGGGATTGAAACGCCGACCGTCCGGTGAGCCGCAGCCGTTCCGCCTCCGTCCGTGATCATCCCTGGAGGGATTGAAACCTTGTCCGATCGCTCGCGCTACCGCTGTGGCATCCCGTGTCCGTGATCATCCCTGGAGGGATTGAAACCCCTGTGGGCGGCTATGACCGCGCGGCAGGAGGCCGTCCGTGATCATCCCTGGAGGGATTGAAACGGTTGAGCCCGGCGTAGAGGTCGCCACCAGCGGGTCCGTGATCATCCCTGGAGGGATTGAAACCCACGGCCCTTGATGCCATGCCCAGCGTGGCCGTAGTCCGTGATCATCCCTGGAGGGATTGAAACCCGCGCTGGCCCGGGAGCACCGGGCCGCCCTTATCGGTCCGTGATCATCCCTGGAGGGATTGAAACATCGCGAACGCCACCGGGTCCAGTGCCTGCGACTCGGCGTCCGTGATCATCCCTGGAGGGATTGAAACCCGAGCACCTCGCTGCCGACCCGCCGCCGTCGATGGTCCGTGATCATCCCTGGAGGGATTGAAACATGTCGAGCGCGGTGCACACCGCCTCGTACTGCTCACGTCCGTGATCCTCCCTGGAGGGATTGAAACAAGACGTACCAGCCGCGCGACGAGGAGGGCTACCAGGTCCGTGATCATCCCTGGAGGGATTGAAACTGCCTCAACAACCTTGGCATTGCTGGCCATGACGCGTCCGTGATCATTCCTGGAGGGATTGAAACCTTTAGGCGGCGGGGTTGGCCTGGCGTGCCGCGAGTCCGTGATCATCCCTGGAGGGATTGAAACATATATGGACGACGGCCAGACAGGCCATCGTTCCCATGTCCGTGATCATCCCTGGAGGGATTGAAACAAACCGACGCGGATTTTCTTCAAGTCCACGCCGAAGTCCGTGATCATCCCTGGAGGGATTGAAACGCTGGCCGGCGCCCGGCACCGTGATAATGGCGCCGGTCCGTGATCATCCCTGGAGGGATTGAAACACCAGCGTCGTCACCGGGCCATGGCGATTGGCGGTCCGTGATCATCCCTGGAGGGAT
>NZ_CAAAFT010000166.1:0-3583 GCF_900634765.1 Candidatus Protofrankia californiensis
GTGATCATCCCTGGAGGGATTGAAACAGCAGTCGCCGACGTGCTCGACCGCGGCGAGCTGGTCCGTGATCATCCCTGGAGGGATTGAAACCCCGGCCCGCGCGGCTGGCTGGCCCTGGCGAACCACGTCCGTGATCATCCCTGGAGGGATTGAAACACTGGACCGAGCTGGGGCAGCGGATCGGGGAGCGCGTCCGTGATCATCCCTGGAGGGATTGAAACTGGTCCGCCTGCGGGTGGTTGGCCTGGTGGACTCGACGTCCGTGATCATCCCTGGAGGGATTGAAACGCGGTGGCGCGGTAGTGGGCCAGCAGCGCCGCTGTGGTCCGTGATCATCCCTGGAGGGATTGAAACAGGTCGGGCGCGGGCATCCCGCGCCGCCAGAACACGAGTCCGTGATCATCCCTGGAGGGATTGAAACCCATTCGCTCCAGGGAGATGACGCCGACTTCTCCGGTCCGTGATCATCCCTGGAGGGATTGAAACCTCCAGGGAGCCCGCCAGGTGCGTGCGGGCGTCTGTCCGTGATCATCCCTGGAGGGATTGAAACGTACTGTTCATGGTGCATCCCCTCCGTTCCGTGGGTGCAGTCCGTGATCATCCCTGGAGGGATTGAAACGTGTGGATGGTCTGTCCGCTGGCGATGTCTTGGATCGTCCGTGATCATCCCTGGAGGGATTGAAACGGGCCTCGCCCAGTCGGGCGAGTTCCGCGGGTCGGGGTCCGTGATCATCCCTGGAGGGATTGAAACGGCCGCACCCAGTCCGGGACGGCAACGGTCGTGGGGTCCGTGATCATCCCTGGAGGGATTGAAACCCGCGCTACTCGACCGCGCCCGATCCATTCTCGGCAGTCCGTGATCATCCCTGGAGGGATTGAAACTCGCCAACCCGGACCTGACCCTGGTGGCGACCGTCCAGGTCCGTGATCATCCCTGGAGGGATTGAAACACGATTGCAGTGGACGCGTAGATCGACGTCGTGCCCGGTCCGTGATCATCCCTGGAGGGATTGAAACCTGGGGACGCGGTCCCCGGGCAGGAGCTCCGGTACGACGTCCGTGATCATCCCTGGAGGGATTGAAACCCGACCGTTTCAACGATCCGACTACCGGGGTCGCGTCCGTGATCATCCCTGGAGGGATTGAAACGCCGCGGCAGAATTGATAGTGCAGCCCGGGAATCCTGTCCGTGATCATCCCTGGAGGGATTGAAACATCTCCCACTCGTCGCCGGCCGCGCCCAGCAGGGCCGGTCCGTGATCATCCCTGGAGGGATTGAAACGCCACGCGGGCGGCGTACGCCGCCTCAACCGCCGAGGTCCGTGATCATCCCTGGAGGGATTGAAACCCGTCCGGCAGTGGCGGCAGGAGCTCCATATCTCCTGTCCGTGATCATCCCTGGAGGGATTGAAACTTTCCCGGGGCCGCTCCCCGGGGTGTGACTTAACGTCCGTGATCATCCCTGGAGGGATTGAAACGGCGGACCACCCCGATCTGGGTGCCGTCCAGCGCTAGTCCGTGATCATCCCTGGAGGGATTGAAACGGGAGCAGGACTGCGGGTTGCGCTTCTGCTCGCCCGTCCGTGATCATCCCTGGAGGGATTGAAACCCTTGACAGCATCCAGGAGTTTCCGACTGGTCTCCGGGTCCGTGATCATCCCTGGAGGGATTGAAACCGCCGTTGAGCGAGGAGGGCTGACCCGATGCCCTGGTCCGTGATCATCCCTGGAGGGATTGAAACCAGTCCCGATGAGCGGACAGCCGGGCCGCAGGGAGCGTCCGTGATCATCCCTGGAGGGATTGAAACGTGAGCTGCTTTTTCGTCCGCCAGCTCGCGCCGCGTCCGTGATCATCCCTGGAGGGATTGAAACGCCGCGTGCGCCCGCAGCGACGGCCAATCCCGCCCGGTCCGTGATCATCCCTGGAGGGATTGAAACAGGATCGTGGCGACCCGATTGAACAGGTCCTGCATGTCCGTGATCATCCCTGGAGGGATTGAAACCCCGCTGCCTGCGTGCCGACCCGGCGGCGTTCCTGCGTCCGTGATCATCCCTGGAGGGATTGAAACCCGTGGAGGACAACCAGGGCGGGGACATGTGCGCGGTCCGTGATCATCCCTGGAGGGATTGAAACACGGGTCGCATCAGGCGCATCGCCAAGCGGCTCCGGTCCGTGATCATCCCTGGAGGGATTGAAACGCGGACAGCTCGACCTTGTTGGATGCGCTTGTTGTCCGTGATCATCCCTGGAGGGATTGAAACCGTCGAACGCGGGCAGTGCCGTGTTGGCGTACTGGTCCGTGATCATCCCTGGAGGGATTGAAACGTCTACCGGAGGCCGCCCGTGCGGTCGGCACCTCCTAGTCCGTGATCATCCCTGGAGGGATTGAAACGTGCCGTCCCGCCAGCTCCAGGCCACGTTGACCGCAGTCCGTGATCATCCCTGGAGGGATTGAAACTCGGGCGTCAGCCCGGCCCACACGCCGTCCTCGGCGGTCCGTGATCATCCCTGGAGGGATTGAAACAGGTACCGGTTCCCGTCGAGATCCCAAACGTAGGCGGTCCGTGATCATCCCTGGAGGGATTGAAACAGGCGGACAAGAAAGCGATCTACGACGCGGCCATGTCCGTGATCATCCCTGGAGGGATTGAAACTTCAGGTCTACGGCTGGGATCTCAAGCGCCTCGCGCGTCCGTGATCATCCCTGGAGGGATTGAAACAGATCAGTGACCCGAACGCGCCGATCGGCGTCCACCGTCCGTGATCATCCCTGGAGGGATTGAAACACGACCCACTGAAGGCCGGCAAGGAAGCGTCCTCGCGTCCGTGATCATCCCTGGAGGGATTGAAACTTACCGGCCAGGACTGGGAATACAAGATGATCCAGGGTCCGTGATCATCCCTGGAGGGATTGAAACGCCCGGCCGACCAGCACCCGGCACGTGAAATCGACCTGGTCCGTGATCATCCCTGGAGGGATTGAAACGTGACGGCATACTGTCCCATCAGACGGGACAGGAGGCGTCCGTGATCATCCCTGGAGGGATTGAAACTTGTCCCAGAAATACTCCTCTCCTTCCTCCCTATCCGTCCGTGATCATCCCTGGAGGGATTGAAACCCGCCCGGCGTGGCCCGGACGTACCGGGCCTCCACCGGTCCGTGATCATCCCTGGAGGGATTGAAACGGAGACGGCCGAGATCTGCACTGGCGAGGACGGCGCGTCCGTGATCATCCCTGGAGGGATTGAAACGTGGTCGTCCACGAAGTCATGCTGCCTCCGTTGATGAGGTCCGTGATCATCCCTGGAGGGATTGAAACGCGCTGTGCTTGTAGATCTTTCCGGCGCCGTGGCAGGTCCGTGATCATCCCTGGAGGGATTGAAACAGTCGTACTGGCTGTTGCCGCGCCCTTGCGCCCAGGTCCGTGATCATCCCTGGAGGGATTGAAACCGGTCCACGTGCACTGGTAGTGACCCGTTACCGGGTCCGTGATCATCCCTGGAGGGATTGAAACTGCTGATCAGAATGTGTGTGATGTAGACCACATGATGAGTCCGTGATCATCCCTGGAGGGATTGAAAC
>NZ_CAAAFT010000167.1:0-1781 GCF_900634765.1 Candidatus Protofrankia californiensis
GTGCCACCGGCACCCCGGTGGCGATCGCCGCGCTCGCGTTGCAGGCGCGGGCCGTCGCGGCCCTGCCCGGCGGGCATCCCGGTGAGGTGGCCAGGATCGCGGATCGGGCGATCTGCCAGGCGTTCGCGTTGCCGGCCGAGCAGCGGGGGACACCCGGTGGGGAGGACCCCGGTGCCGTCCACCCGGTGGAGGTCGCCTACCACGGGCTGATCGCCGCCGCGGCCGCCGGGAACCACAACGCCGCCATGGACTATGCCAACGTCGCCCTGCCCGCGCTGACGGCGATGGACCGCCCCGGATTCGTCGCCGTTGCGCTCGCCCATCTGGCCGCCGCCGACGCCCGCCGCGGTGACGTCGAAGCCGCACTCGACCGGGCCGGCACAGCCCTCGATCTGGCCCCCCGCCCGTTCCGGGCGGTGGGCCGTCCGCTGGAGGCAACCCTGCTTGCACTGCGGGCCGACCACGCGACCATGGACGGCGTCCGGACGTTCGTCGCCCGGGCCTGCGCCTGGAAGCAGGCCGAGAACATGGTCTGACCGAGCCGGGGACGTCCCGCGGGCCGTGCTGACGCCCGGGTCGGGACCGTCCTGCGGAGCCGAGCGCGGGTCGCAGGTCAGCGCCAGGCGGTCTCCGAGACGGGGGAGCGGCCGATCAGCGGACGCCACCATGCCTCGTTGTCGCGGTACCAGGCGACGGTTTCCCGCATCCCGTCGGCAAAGCTGATCTCGGGTGCCCAGCCGAGCTCGGTGCGCAGCCTGGAGGAGTCGAGCAGGTAGCGCCGGTCGTGGGACGGGCGGTCCGGCACGATCGTCTTCAGCGACTCCGGCAGGCCCAACTCGGCGAGGATCGTGTTGGCGATGGTCTCGATGTCGGCCTCGACACCGCTGCCGACGTGGTAGGTCTCGCCGAGCCGGCCGCGTTCCAGCACCGCCTCGATCGCCCGGCAGTGGTCGGCGACGTGCAGCCACTCCCGGCGGTTACGCACCGATGCGTACAGGGGCAGATTTTCGCCCTGCAGGGCTCGGGTGACGAACAGCGGGATGACCTTCTCCGGGAACTGGTACGGCCCGTAGTTGTTGGAGCAGTTCGTGATTGTCACCGGCAGGTCGTAGGTCAGGCCGTAGGCGCGCACCGCGTGATCGCCGCCGGCCTTGGCCGCGTTGTACGGCGTCCGCGGCAGGTACGGGGAGTCCTCTGTGAACGCGCCCGGGTCGTCGAGGTCCATGTCGCCGTAGACCTCACAGGTCGAGATCTGGTGGAAGCGCGCCACGCCGACCGTGCGGGCGGCTTCCAGCAGCGTCTGCGTGCCGATGACGTTGGTGGAGAAGAAGTCGCCGGGACGGATGATCGCCAGGCTGTTGTGCGACTCGGCGGCGAAGTTGACCACCACGTCGACATGGTGCTCCCGCAGCAGCGACTCGACGAGCTCGCGGTCACGGATGTCCCCGTGCACGAACGTGATCGCGTCCAGCACGTCGGCGAGGTTCTCCCGGCAACCGGCGTAGGTCAGCGCGTCCAGCGCAACCACCTGGTCACGGGCGTGGTGCTCGCGCCAGTAACGGACGAAGTTCGACCCGATGAACCCGGCGGCCCCGGTGACCAGCAACGTCGACATGTGCGCACGTCCCCCTTCGGAAGAGATCGGGATCGGCGGCCTCGGCGCCCGATCCGCGCCAGCTTCTCACGACCGGGTGACGCCGATCATCGCCGCCGCCTGCCAACCGGTGCAGGCTGCCAACCGGTGTGGGCTGCCAACCGGTGTGGGCTGAGGTCGCTGCCAC
>NZ_CAAAFT010000167.1:2201-3690 GCF_900634765.1 Candidatus Protofrankia californiensis
CCGCCGCCTGCCAACCGGTGTGGGCTGCCAACCGGTGTGGGCTGAGGTCGCTGCCACGGTGTGGGACGTCCGGACCTGATGCTGTGTCAGCCGGGGGATGGCGTGTGCAGACGTTCGTTCAGCGCTGTGCGTACCGCCTCCTCGATCAGATGCGTCAATCGTGGGTGGGCGCTGCGGCGAGCGCGTACATGAAGCGGTTCGGGGTCGACCGCGGGCAGGTCGTCACGTCGTTGGAGTCCCTGCGGCACTGCTCCGACGTCGGCGAGCAGCGCGACGCCGACGCCGGCACGGACCGCGTGCAGCACACCGGCGAGATATCCCGCCTCACCGACGACCGAGGCCGTGCGCCCAGCCTGTGCCAGCACGCGTAATGCCTGGCTGCGAATGGTGCACGGATCGTCGATGGCCACCAGCGGCAGCGGCCTGTCCGGCGGGGGCGCGGTCCAGTGGGTGGCCGCGAACCAGGCCAGGGGCAGCCGACCGGCGGGGTGGGCCGTGGCGGTACGCCCCTCTCCGATGAGCACGGCGACATCGATGCTGCCCTGGTCGAGCGCCTCGTTGATGCGGGCTCCCCGATCCAGCCGGAACCTGACCTGGACGTCGGGGAATTCGGCGGTGAGTGCCGACATCACCAGCGGGAGCAGGTGGTCGGCGGCGTGTTCGGTCGATCCGATGGTGATCGTCGACTGACCCGTCGGCGCGTCCACGCCCAGTTGTTCAAGCGCGTCGTCGTGCAGGGTGAGGATCCGTCGCCCCACGGCGACGAGTAGTTCACCATCGGGAGTGAAGCGTGTGCTGCGGCCGCTCGGCGTGACCAGCGGACGGCCGATCGCTTTCTCCAGACGGCGCACGTGCTGGCTCACCGCTGACTGCGAGATGCACAGCGCCTCCGCGGCTCGGCGAAACCCTCCGCAGTCGGCGATCGCTGTGAGACTGCGTAAGGCTGTGAGGTCCAGCACGGGGGGCACAGTGCACGATAGCGCGATTGATTTCATTTCGTAATGGGTCCGATCGTGGATCCGCGTTGGACATCGGCAGGAAACGGCACCATTCTGATGGGCATGGTCGGGAAATGGGGTGCGCAGCAGAACGGAGTGCTTACATTCCGTACTGCTTTCTGCCGCCCGCCGCGACGCCGGATCGCGCGGCACGTCCTGACCCGCAGGCGCGTCATCGACTTCGGGACGGTCGCCTCCTGTTGTTGTCCTATGTGTTGTCCCGCCTGTTGACCCAAGCCCGCCACCGCTTGGCCTGACCGGGCGGTCTGTGATCCGTCGGTGATCCGTGACCGACCGTCCGGGCTGCTCGAACCGCCTGGACCGCTCGGCGGCGCGGGGCGCTGATCTCCCACCCGTCCACGGCACCTCCGCCGTCGGTCGGGTCTGGCCCATACCGGTCGGTGGCATGCGCCTGGCGCTGTCGGGCCGGGTTCCGCTCCGGGTCGGGCTCCGCCCCACGCCACCACCCCTCACCTTCTACCTTTCACCGG
>NZ_CAAAFT010000167.1:3905-6788 GCF_900634765.1 Candidatus Protofrankia californiensis
CAGCTCACCGCCGCAGGATCAGTACCCACAGTGGTGGCGTGGGACAACCCGCCCGCGGTCGCGCCGCGCGGGACAGTGATCCTGATCGCCGGTCGCGGCGAGCATCCGGGGCTCTACGAGCGCTTCGGTAACCGGATCGCCTCCGACGGCTACCGGATCCGGGTGGTCGGCGACCCGACCGCGCACGGCAAGACGGTGGCGTCGCAGGTCCAGCAGCTGTCGACCGATCCGGACCTGCCCGCGCCGCGCGTGCTGGCAGGCTCCGACGCGGGTGCGGCATTCGCCGCGGCGCTGGTCGCCACCGGGAAGGTGCGAGTCGACGGCCTCATCCTCGTCGGCCTTCCCGGCGGGGAGGCGACCGCCACGGGCATCAGGGAGTGGGAGTGGGAGACCGAGCTGGATGAGCGCACCGCCTGTCCCGCCCACCAGGCACGGCTGGACGCCGACGTATCCGTACGCCGCGGCGCACTGACCGTCCCGGTACCCCGCTCCTGGATCGCCGACGGCGACCTTCGCCGCGTCACCGTGCCGGTTCTGGGCCTGCACGGGACGGCCGACATCCTCAGCCCGCTGCCGGCCGCGCGCGAGCGTTACGCGGGTGCGCCCGTCGCCGAGTTCGTCACCATCGACGGCGGCAAGCACGACGCCCTCAACGACGCCACCCACCGTACGGCCGCGGCTGTGGTCGTGCTGTTCCTCGAACGGCTGCGAGCCGGCGCCGACCTTCCCGAAATCGCGCGCTGGACGCCCTGGTCGTGACCGCGCCGATCAGACACAGCCCAGCCACCGGAGGACCGTCATGACCGTCGAATTCATCAGCGGCATAAACATCAATCCGTCCAACGAGCTCAACCGGCTCCGGCTCCCGGCCATTGATGTGCCCTTTCTCAAGCGTTACGCGCGGACCCTGGACGAGGGTGGCTTCGACTACACCCTCGTGCCCTACCACTCCTCCTACCAGGACCCGTTCACCCTCGCCTCGGCCATCACGCAGTTCACCGAGCGGCTCAAACCGATCGTTGCGCTGCGGCCCAACACCATCTATCCGACGGTCGCGGCCAAGCAGCTGGCCACCCTCGACCAACTCAGCGGTGGACGTGCGGTGGTGCACTTCATCGCGGGTGGGGACGACAGCGAGCAGGCCCGCGAGGGCGACCGGCTGAGCAAGACCGAACGCTATGCGCGGCAGGCCGAGTACATCGACATCCTCCGCCGGGTGTGGACCTCGACGACTCCGTTCGACCATGCCGGGACCTACTACTCGTTCGAGGACTTCGTCTCGGTCGTGCGGCCGGTCAACGGCACCATCCCGGTGTCGGTCGGCGGGTCGTCGCAGGACGCCTACCGGGTGGGCGGCGCGCAGGCCGACATCTTCGGTCTGTGGGGCGAACCCCTGAAAGAGACCAAGGAGCAGATCGACGCGGTGGCCGAGCAGGCCCGCCTCGCCGGCCGCGAGGACACCCCCCGCATCTGGGTCACCTTCCGTCCGATCATCGCCCCCACCGACGAGCTGGCCTGGGAGAAGGCCCACCGGATCCTCGGCGTCCTGCAGGGCAACAACGGAGTCGCGCACGCGGCGTTCCGGTCCACCGGACAAAGGGAACCGGCCAACGTCGGTTCCCAGCGGCTGCTGCGGGTGGCCCGCGACGGCGACCTGCACGACCGTGCGCTGTGGACGCCCACGGCATCCGCGACCAACGCCACCGGCGCCTCCACCGCACTGGTGGGGACCCCCGAGACCGTCGCCGCCGCCATCCTCGACTACGTCGACCTCGGCGCCGAGCTCATCTCGATCCGTGGATACGACAACTTCAACGACGTCGTCGACTATGGCCGCTACATCATCCCGCTGGTGCGGGAGGAACTGGCGCATCGTGAGACGACGGGCCGTCGCGGCGAAGTCGTGCGCGAGGACGCCGGGCTCGATCGTCTGGCCGCACCGGCGGTCACCTCCCGCAGCGGCCCGCCCGACGAGCAGGGTCTGTCGGTCGCGGGGGCCGGCCAGCTGGGGCAGCAGGTGGCGTCGTGACCGTGTCGCCCCAGGCCGACTCGGCCGTCAGCCTTCCGGCCGTCGACATCTCCGACGAGGCGCTCGCCCGCACGAGCGCCCAGATCGCGCTCGCCGCCGAGGAGTACGACCGTTCCGCGGAGTTTCCCTGGAAAAGCATCCAGGCCGTGCACGACGCGGGCCTGCTGCGGCTGGGGATCGCTCCCCGCTACGGCGGCCAGGGCCTCAGCGCCACCGACAGCGTCCGGGTCTTCGAATGGCTGGGCAAGGGCGATCCGTCGGTCGCCCTGATCACCGCGATGACGGTTTTCCAGCACGTCATGCAGGCCGTCGACGCATGGTGGCCGGAGGGGCTCTACCGCGCGGTGGTCAGCGACTCCCTCCACCGGCCGGTGCTGTTGAACGCCGTGCGCGCCGAGCCGGAGTGGGGAGCTCCCGCCCGGGGTGGGCTGCCGGCCACGAAGATCCGGCGGACCGCCGCCGGCTGGCTGCTCAACGGACACAAGGGCTTCGCGACAAGCTCCGAAGGCCTCGCCTACCACCTGGTGTGGGCGGCCACCGAGGACGCCGACCCGTTGCTGGCGCACGCCATCGTCCCCGCCGACACTCCCGGTATCGAGATCGTGCGCACCTGGGACCACTTCGGGCTGCGGGCGAGCAGCACACACGACGTCATCTACACCGACGTGGAGATCCCCTTCGAGAACTTCCGGGGCGTGCCCCAGTCCGAGCAGCGCGCCGACACGGACCTGGGCGCCGTCGCGATCGGCGCGACCGCGCTGTACATCGGGGTGGCTCGTGCCGCGCAGGAGTTCTTCCTGCGTTTCGCCAACGAACGCGTCCCCACCTCCCTGGGACGTCCCATTGCCACGACC
>NZ_CAAAFT010000167.1:6813-7770 GCF_900634765.1 Candidatus Protofrankia californiensis
CGTTTCGCCAACGAACGCGTCCCCACCTCCCTGGGACGTCCCATTGCCACGACCGAGCGGATCCAGACCATCGCCGGCGAGATCGAGGCGCAGCTGGTCCAGGCCGAGGAGATCGCCTACGGCGTGGCCCGCCGCTTCGACGACGGTGACTCCAGCGCGTCGGAGCGCTTCGTCGTCGCCAAGCCGCTGGTCGTGCGGGCGGCTGTCGCAGCCGTGCAGACGGCGGTGGCGGCGATCGGCAACCCGGGCCTGACCAGGCACAACGCCCTCGAGCGGCACCTGCGTGACATCCACTGTGCTCGCGTCCATCCGCCGCAGGAGGACGCCGCCCTGCTGCTCGCCGGGCGCCGGACGCTCACGGCCGCGCGCTGTTAGAGCAACATCCAGGGCCACGTCAGCTCGACCGAGGCCCCGTCCGCAGGTGCCCTCAGAGCACCCGGCAGCAGCCCGGACCGCACCCGGCAGCAGCCACACCTGCACTCACAACCCGTGGCGTGCGGCCGCCACCACGAAACCGTTCCCTGTTCGACCGGTTCCGGAATTCCGGAATCCACCTGACCTGTTCACGGAAGACAACTCTGGGAGTCATATCCTGATGGCCGTATCGTGGCGTCGCCGAAGTGGCGAGGACACCGACAGAAATATCAGCGGCAGCGCCGACGGAAACAGCGCGGGCCGACGCGGCCCGCGCTGGCGGGCGGCGACCGTCTCCCTCCTCACCGTCGCCTTCCTGGCCGCCTGTGGGGGCGGGGACGGCGGGAGTGGTACGAACGCCGACAACGCGCAGCCCGTGCCGGGCGGCCGGCTGAAGATCGCCTTCTGGGCGGACTTCCAGGGCTGCATCGACCCCAACCAGGTGTACTGGATCGAAAGCCGCAGCATCGACCGCAACTTCGCCGACTCGCTGACCGACCAGGACCCCAGGACCGGTGAGATCGTCCCGTGGCTCGCCACGAG
>NZ_CAAAFT010000167.1:7795-8312 GCF_900634765.1 Candidatus Protofrankia californiensis
CCGCCCAGCGCCGACCCGCCCAGCGCCGACCCGCCTAGCGCCAACCCGGCCCAGCGCCAACCTGTACCCGTATCAACACCCGCGGCGGCCTTGCCGGCCGCCCTCGCGAACCACCTTTTCCGACTACCCCCGGGGCCCAGCCCCGACCTGTTTACGGAAACAATTCTGGGAGCCATATCCTGATGACAATATTGCAGCGTCACCGAAGTAGTAGAAAAAGTAACAGAAGTAGGAGATGGCGGGCCGCGGCAGCCCTGCCCGTCCTCGCCGCCACCCTCCTGGCCGCCTGCGGGAGCAGCGACAGCGGGGGCGCGAGCA
The DNA here is from genome assembly GCF_900634765.1 of Candidatus Protofrankia californiensis. Taxonomy (NCBI): domain Bacteria; kingdom Bacillati; phylum Actinomycetota; class Actinomycetes; order Frankiales; family Frankiaceae; genus Protofrankia; species Candidatus Protofrankia californiensis. The sequence goes on from NZ_CAAAFT010000167.1 coordinate 8,114, forward strand.
CCGACACCGCACAGCCCGTGCCGGGTGGCCGGCTGAAGATCGCCTTCTGGTCGGACTTCCAGGGCTGCGTCGACCCCAACCAGGTGTACTGGATCGAGACCCGCAGCATCGACCGGAACTTCGCCGACTCGCTGACCGACCAGGACTCCAAGACCGGCGAGATCGTCCCGTGGCTCGCCACGAGCTGGACGGTCAGCCC
>NZ_CAAAFT010000167.1:8337-11721 GCF_900634765.1 Candidatus Protofrankia californiensis
ACCGACCAGGACTCCAAGACCGGCGAGATCGTCCCGTGGCTCGCCACGAGCTGGACGGTCAGCCCGGACGCCCGTGAGTACACCTTCTCCCTGCGCAAGGGTGTGACCTTCAGCGACGGCACGGTGTTCGACGCGACCGCCGTGAAGACGGCCCTCGACGGGGTGCGGGACCTGGGCGCCAAGTCGACCCTGGGCCTGACCTACCTCGCTGGCTACGAGTCGTCGACCGTCGTCGACCCGCAGACGGTGAAGGTGAACTTCCGCGTGCCCAACGCGGCGTTCCTGCAGGCGACGTCCACCACCACGTTGGCGATCCTGTCACCGGCCACCTACAAGGAGACCACCGAGGCACGGTGCGCGGGCAAGGTGGTCGGCTCGGGGCAGTTCGTGCTCGACAGCTACACCGCCGCCAAGGAGATCAAGCTCAGCCGGCGCGCGGGTTACGCGTGGCCGAGCCAGCTGGTGAAGAACCGCGGCGAGGCGTACCTCGACGGCATCGACGTCAGCTACATCGCCGAGGACAGCGTCCGGGTCGGCAGCCTGACCACCGGCACCATCGACATCGCCTGGCCACGTCTGCCGATCACCTCCGCCGACCAGGAGGTCATCAAGGCCGCGAACGGGACCATCGAGACGCGGTCACTGCCCGGCATCAGCGCGCTGATCGTACCCAACGTCACCAAGGGCAGCCCCCTGTCCGATCTGAAGGTGCGCCAGGCGCTGTACAAGGCGATCGACCTGAACAGCTATGCCTCCACCGTGTACTGGAACGGCTACCCGGTGGTCAAGGGGCCGTACGACTCGACGACGCCGTATGCCGCGGACGTGTCCGCCAAGCTCGGCCACGACCCGTCGGGCGCGGGCGCGCTGCTGGACGGTGCCGGATGGACCCGGGGTCCGGACGGCTACCGGTACAAGGACGGTAAGAAGCTGACGCTCACCTACCTCATCACCACGTCGAGCCCCGGTGAGCAGCTGCTCCAGGACCAGCTCAAGAAGAGCGGCATCGACCTCCAGCTGAAGGTCGTCACCAGCGCGCAGCTCACCCAGCTGACCACCGCCGGCGAGTTCGACCTCGCGGGCACCTACCTGACCCGGGGCGACCCGAGTGTGCTCGGCTCGTCGATCGACCGGGCCGTCTCGAAGAACTTCAGCGCCACCTACACCCAGGACGAGACCACGGCCGCTCAGGTCAGCAAGCTGTTCGCCCGCGGGCTCAACACGACCGACCCCACCCAGCGCGCCGCGGCATACAAGGAGCTGCAGGAATACCTGATCGACCAGGGCGTCGTCTTCCCGATCTACGACCGGGTGCAGGTGATCGGGCTTTCGAACAAGGTCCACGGGTTCGCGTGGACCTCGGAGAGCTTCCTGCGCGCCAACGACATCTGGCTGTCGAAGTGACCCGACGGTCATGATGCTCAGATACCTCGCCGGTAGGTTCGCCCAGGCACTTCTGGTGCTCTGGGCGGCCTACACGGTCACCTTCGTCATCCTGCACGTGCTGCCGAGCGACCCGATCACCCTGCAGCTGGCCGCCGGCGGGGTCGACGTCGCCCAGCTCACCCCCGACCAGCTACACACCATGAAGGCGCAGTACGGGCTCGACGAGCCCGTACTCACGCAGTACTTCGGCCGGCTGTGGGACGCGCTGCACCTCGACTTCGGCATGTCGCTCACCCAGAACGTCCCCGTCAGCAGGCTCGTCGTCGACAGGCTGCCCTCGACCATTGTCCTGACGCTGGTCTCCGTCGGGCTCTTCCTGGTGTTCGGCATCGGTCTGGCCTACCTGGCCTCGTACGTCCAGTGGCGACCGGCCCGGCTGCTCCTCAGCCGGCTGCCCGCTGTGGGCATCTCGCTCCCGACGTTCTTCGTCGGCCTGCTCCTCATCCAGCTGTTCGCCTTCTCCCTCGGCTGGTTCCCGGCCAGGGGCACCAGCGGATGGCGCAGCGTGGTGCTGCCAGGGGTCACCTTGGCGATTCCCGGATCGGCGATGCTCGCCCAGGTGCTTATCAAGAGCCTGGGCGACACATGGCAGGAGCCGTACATCGTCACGGCCAAGGCCAAGGGCCTGTCCCGCTGGGCCATCCAGCTGCGGCATGCGTTCCGCAACGGGGCCCTGCCCGCGCTCACCCTGCTGGGCGTGCTCGTCGGCCACACCGTGACCAACGCGGTCGTCGTCGAGACCGTTTTCTCCCGCAGCGGGCTCGGCCAGCTGGCCCAGCAGGCCGTCCTCAGCCAGGACGTGCCCGTCGTCCAGGCCATCATCGTCATCGCGGCGGTGATCTTTGTTGCCGTCAACCTGATCGTCGACCTGCTCTATTCGTTCCTCGACCCTCGTGTCGCTCACACGGCCCGGGTCACCTAGGCAGGAATCATGTCCGAGAACACCCTGATCAGAGGTCCGGAGCAGGTTGCTCCAGCTGTCCCACCGGACCCCGCCGCGGGCGGCGTCGTGTCCGTTGCCGTGAGCGAGCCCACACAGGCGGGTGCTGCCGACGTCCGGTCCGGCGAGCGGCATCCGGAGGGCGAGCGCGTCCGGCGGTTTGGACCGCTCGAGGCGGCGGGGCCGTTCCTGCGCCGCCCGGGGTTCGTGCTCGCCGCCCTGTTCGTCGTGTTCGTCCTGGTCTCGGGTCTGCTCCCCGGGCTGTTCACCTCGTACGATCCCACCGCGACCGCACCGGCGGAGAAGCTGCGCGGACCGAGCCTCGACCACCTGTTCGGCACGGACGAACTGGGTCGGGACCTGTTCTCGCGGGTCCTCCACGGCTCGACTCTCACGATCAAGGCCACCGGGGGAGCCGTTCTCATCGCCGTCGTCGTCGGGCTGGCGCTCGGGGTCGTCGCCGGGTTCCTCGGGGGCTGGATCGACAGTCTGCTCATGCGCACGGTCGACGTCGCTCTCGCGCTCCCGCTGCTCCTGCTGGCGCTGGCGATCGTCACCGCGCTGGGCTTCGGGACGTTGCCGGTGGCGATCGCCGTCTCGGTGGGCATCATGCCGGGATTCGCGCGGACGACCCGGGCGGAGGTGTTCCGGGTCAAGGGACAGGCATACGTCGAAGCCGCACGCACCGGCGGCGCCTCGTGGATCCGGGTGATGTGGCGGCACATCCTGCCGAACTCGTGGGGTCCGGTGATGGTGCTCGCCATCCTCGACTTCGGCACGGCCGTGCTGAGCATCTCCTCGCTGAGCTTCCTGGGTTTCGGGGCCGCGCCGCCCGCCGCCGAGTGGGGGACGCTGATCTCGGGCGGCCGCAACTACCTCATCACCAGTCCATGGCTGTCGCTGCTGCCGGGGCTGTTCGTCGCCCTGGTCGTGTTCAGCCTCAACCACGTCGCCCGGACCCTGGAGGAGGTGCAGCGGTGAGCGCAGGAGCCGGCGCG
>NZ_CAAAFT010000168.1:0-2211 GCF_900634765.1 Candidatus Protofrankia californiensis
TGTCGGTGAACGCACCCTGCGGGCGATCCGGGGCACCGTCGTCGGGCTGGTCCCGCAGGATCCGATGGTTGGTCTCAACCCGACGATGCGCATCGGCGGCCAGGTGGCCGAGTCCGTCCGCAGGCGCGGCGTGGACAAGCGACTCGTACCCGCCGAGGTGGTGGAGGTCCTGGAACGGGCGGGGCTGGACAATCCGGTGCTGCGCGCCCGGCAGTATCCGCACGAGCTCTCCGGCGGCATGCGGCAGCGGGTGCTCATCGCCATCGCGCTGGCCGGGCATCCCCGCCTCATCGTCGCCGACGAGCCGACGAGCGCGCTGGACGTCACCGTGCAGCGCACGATCCTCGACCATCTCGGGCGTCTCGTCACCGAGACGGGAACCTCCCTGCTCATCATCACCCACGACCTCGGGGTCGCCGCCGACCGCGCCGACCGTGTGATCGTCATGCAGAACGGACGGGTGGTCGAGCGCGGCGACCCGGAGTCGATCCTGCTCGCGTCCAGCGACCCCTACACCCGGCACCTCATCGAGGTCGCCCCGGCGCTGTCGCACTCCGGGCACGTCGTCCCGCGCTTCACCGAGGTCGACCCGGCACCGGAGATCCTGCGCCTGGAGGCTGTCTCCAAGGACTTCCGCCTGCCCAGGACGTCCGGCGGCGACCGGGTCTTTCGGGCGCTGGAGGACGTCACGCTCTCGGTGCGGGCGGGACAGACCCTGGGCCTGGTCGGCGAGTCGGGATCGGGCAAGACCACCGCGCTGCGCATCGCCATGGGACTGGACAAGCCCACCAGCGGACGGGTGCTCCTGGACGGAAAGGACATCACATCCGCCGGCTGGTCGGAACTGAGGCCGCTGCGACGGCGGTTCCAGCTCGTGCACCAGAACCCGTACTCCTCGTTGGATCCGCGGTTCAGCGTCGAGGAGAGCATCGCCGAACCACTGGTCTCCTTCCGGGTCGGCAACCGGGCCAGCCGTAGCGCCCGGGTCCGTGAGCTGCTCGACCAGGTCGCCCTCCCGGTGGATTTCCGTGAGCGCAGGCCGAGCGAGCTGTCGGGAGGGCAGCGCCAGCGGGTGGCGATCGCCCGGGCGCTCGCGCTCGGACCAGAGCTGGTCTTCCTCGACGAGCCCGTCTCCGCGCTCGACGTCTCGGTGCAGGACCAGATCCTGGGACTGCTCACCGGGCTTCAGCGGGAGCTCGGGGTCAGCTACTTCTTCATCTCCCACGACCTCGCGGTCGTCGCCCAGCTCTCGCACGAGGTGGCCGTGCTGCGCCGCGGCCGTGTCGTCGAGAGCGGTTCGACCGCGGCCGTGTTCGCCGCGCCCGAGCAGGAACACACCCGTGAGCTGCTCGGCGCCATTCCCGGGCAACGTTTCGCCGCCGCGCTGGCGGCGGCACCTCGACCGGAGGGGATCCGGTCAGAACCGGATGGGATTCCGGCAGGATCGGAGGAGCTCCGATCCTGACCGGAGAAGATCCGGTCAGGATCGGGGGAGATCCCGTCGGCGCCGTAGGCGTTCCCTCCAGGTGCCCGTGGGAGTTCCCAGGCAAGTTCCCGTGCGAAAGGAAGGTAGTGCCATCAGCGGCAGGTACATCGTCATCGGGGCCGGTGCGGTGGGCGCGACCGTCGCCGCGCAGCTGGACGGGGCCGGGATCGGCGTCGTCGCGGTGGCCAGGGGTGCGAACCTCGAGGCGTTGCGATCCCAGGGCCTGCGCTACATCCGGCCGGACGGCGACCGGCGGGTCGCGCTTGAGGTCGCAGGTGGGCCGGACGAGGTCGACCTGCGCGCGGACGACGTGCTGGTGCTCGCCGCCAAGTCGCAGGACTCCGAAGCGCTGCTGCAGCAGTGGGCGTGGCGCCCGGTGGACGTACACGGCACTGTGCGCACGGCCGCGGAGGTGCTGCCGATCCTGGTGCTGCAGAACGGGCTCGAGAACGCCCGTGCGGCGCTGCGACGGTTCGCCACGGTGGTCGACGCGGTCGTCATCCTCCCGTCCTCGCACCTGAGGCCCGGGGAGGTCGTGTCCCCGAGTGCGCCGATCGTCGGCGCCTTCTACCTCGGCCGCGCGGGCCGCGCGCCACGGGGCCGTGACTCGATCGTGGGGGACTCGATCCTGGGGGACCCGATAGCGGGTGGCCCGATCACGGAGGACCCGATCACGGAGGACCCGACCGTGGATGACCCGACCGTGGATGACCCGACCGTGGAGC
>NZ_CAAAFT010000168.1:2236-3801 GCF_900634765.1 Candidatus Protofrankia californiensis
CGGAGGACCCGATCCGTGGATGACCCGACCGTGGATGACCCGACCGTGGAGCGCATTGCGGCCGAGCTGCGCCAGGCCTCGTTCGCCGTCCAGGTGGTCGCGGACATCGTCCGCTGGAAGGCCGGTAAGTTGCTCGGCAACCTGGCCTACAACCTCGATGCGCTCTACGCGCCCAGCGAGCTGCGCGACGCGGTGTCAGCCGCGCTGGTGGACGAGGCCCGGGTGGTGTTCGCCGCTGCCGGGATCGAGGCCGCCGACGTGCAGGCGAGCAGCGGCCTCGACCTGTCCCAACTGGTCGTGCACGACGTCCCCGGTCACCAGCGGCAGGGCAGTTCCACCTGGCAGAGCCTGGCCCGCGGCGGCTCGGTCGAGTCGGACTTCCTCAACGGCGAGATCGTGCTGCTCGCCCGCCTGCACGGGCTGGACGCACCGGTCAACGCGGGGGTGCAGCAGCGGATCGCCACGGCGTCGCTCACCGGGACGCCTCCCGGCGGTCTCGACCAGGCCGACCTCGCGGCCCTGCTGGCGTCGGCGGGCCGCGGCCTGGCAAGTCACGGTCCGGCAAGCTCCGACGCGGCAAGCTCTGGCTCAGCAAGCTCCGGCTCGGCAGGCCGCGGTCCGGCGAGCGCGAGCGAAGCCGGCGGGACGGGCGGCGGGCCCATCGGCCAGCACAGCGATCGGCGCAGCGATTCCAGCCGGTCCAGCCGGCCTGCGGTCCTCGTCAACGCCAAGCAGTTGCATGACGAACTGCTGTCGGCCACACCGCCGCTGCTGCTCGACGTCCGCTGGGCTCTCGGCGATCCACATGGCCGTGACCACCACCGTGACGGTCACCTGCCGGGCGCGGTCTACGTCGACCTCGACACCGAGCTCGCCGCGGCGCCGGGCGGGACCGCCGGACGGCATCCGCTCCCCGACGTCGAGGCACTGCAACGGTCGGCCCGGGACTGGGGGCTGACCGCCGGGCGGCCGGTCGTGGTCTACGACGACAACGGGGGACAGTCGGCAGCCCGGGCGTGGTGGCTGCTGCGCTGGGCGGGAGTGGACGACGTGCGCATCCTCGACGGCTCCCTGAACGCCTGGCGGGAGGCCGGCTTCGAGCTCGAGGCCGGCGAGAGCGTCCCGGTACCCGGAGACGTCGTGCTCACCGCGGGACACCTGCCGGTGCTCGACGCCGACGACGCCGCCCGGGTGGCTCGCGTGGGCGTCCTGCTCGACGCCCGCGCGCCGGAGCGTTACCGCGGCGAGGTGGAGCCGATCGACCCGCGCGCGGGGCACATCCCGGGCGCGGTCAGCGCGCCGACCGGGGAGAACCTGGACGGCAACGGGCACTTCCTGTCCCGGGAGCTGTTGCACGCCCGGTTCGCGGCACTCGGTGTCGGTGACTCGCAGCCCGTCGGGGTCTACTGCGGATCCGGGGTGACAGCGGCCCACCAGATCGCCGCGCTCGCCGTGGCCGGGATTGATACCGCGCTGTTCCCGGGCTCGTGGTCGGCATGGTCGTCCGACCCCGACCGCCCCGTCGCCACCGGTACCGGTACCGGTACCGGTACCGGTACCGGTAC
>NZ_CAAAFT010000168.1:3834-5570 GCF_900634765.1 Candidatus Protofrankia californiensis
GTACCGGTACCGGTACCGGTACCGGTACCGGTACCGGATGACCGTATCGCCCGCGGGGCGGATGCGGCGCAATCATGTTTTTCTCGCGCCGCATCCAGCCTTTCGGGCAAGGCCGTTGACCCGGCTGCCCGGCCAGGCTACCGACTATTCCGCCACCGGCTATTCCGTCCTGCGCTCCTCCGTCCTCTACTCCGTCTCGGTGACTTCCCTGAGCAGCCCCGTCGCGACGTCGAAAACGAACCCCCGCACGGCGTCCCGGTGCGGGATGAACGGGCTCGCTTTGATCCGCGCGATCGACTGGCGCACGTCTTCGTCCAGGTCGGTGAAGGACTCCGCGGCCCATTCGGGTTTGATCCCGGTCTCGTCCTGGATAGCGCGTTTGAACCCGTCGTCGGTGAAGGTCAACATTCCGCAGTCGGTGTGGTGGATGAGAATGATCTCGCGGGTGCCGAGGAGGCGCTGGCTGATGGCGAGTGACCGTATCTCGCCCGCGGTGACGACACCTCCGGCGTTGCGTATGACGTGGGCCTCTCCTTCGTTCAGACCGAGGATCGCGTAGACGTTGAGGCGCGCGTCCATGCACGCGACAACAGCGATGTGCCTGGACGGCGGCAGCGGCAGCGGGCCGGTGAAGGTCTGCGCGTAGGCGGCGTTGTTGGTCAGGTACTCGTCGGTGACTGACATGTGTCCTTCCCCTGTCCTTCCACGGCTGGGATATGACCACGGCTGGGATCTCATGGTCGGATGCGGCGTTCAGCCGGACATGTGACAGAAGGTCCAGTTGGTGTCCCTGGCCAGGTCGTACCAGCCACTGCGGGCAAGTTTCTCCATAGCCGTCCCCCTGGTGATCCCGTGCTGCTCCCCTGACGGCGCGAGCATCCCCTGAGATGGCGCGAGCACACTCCCCGGTCGGCCCGCCGACACACTCCCACCGCGGCGAAAACTCGACAATTTCTATCGGCATTAAGAACTGTCTGACCCCGTACGGATGACGTCAAGGACTCCTCACTGTCCGGCACCAGCACGGGTACACCGGCCGGTCCGGCGGTCAGCCTGGGCAGGCGCCGGCACAGGCAGGGTCGCCGGTGGCGTCGTCCGTTGAGGCTGAGTACGGCCCAGGCCCGAGCGGCCATCGCTACGTCCGTGGCGGCCGAACGCGGTACTGTCCATGAAAGTGAGTACGTAAACGGCTGCTATGGTAGTCGTTTGGTCCCTCAGTTCCATGATTCAGCGATATTCAATCATGGATCCCTGGTCGACTTCGGAACGGATCGGTACTACGTGACCTCGGCTTAAGGGTCGCTGGAGCGCCGATCAATGTAGTGCAGATCCCGTCCGCAACCATCCGCACGGGCTATGATCCAAACGAGTTTGTTGCTGTGTACGATTTTCGGCCACATGAGCGTACACAGCGACAAACTCGCGCCGATCTTCTCCGGTGGCCAGGCACGCATCGACGCATGCCAGCGTTCGCCAGGCCACGCATGGTTAGATGACCGGCGCTCTAACTCAGGCGGGTTACTGCGACTGTGACCCCCAGTGACGTTGACGTGCCGCCGGAGTAGACGCCGAGCAGGGGTGGGACGTCGTTGTAGTCCCGGCCGCGTGCCACGACCACATGCCGCTCGCCGGCGGCGACACCGTTGGTCGGGTCGAAACCCCACCAGTCACCGAGCCAGCCCTCCACCCACGCGTGGCTCTGGCCGACGACGGTCTCGCCGACCGCGGCGTCCGCG
>NZ_CAAAFT010000168.1:5672-7343 GCF_900634765.1 Candidatus Protofrankia californiensis
CGCGTGGCTCTGGCCGACGACGGTCTCGCCGACCGCGGCGTCCGCGGACGGGTGCAGGTAGCCGGAGACGTACCGGGCCGGCAGGCCGGCGGCCCGCAGCAGGACCAGGGCCAGGTGGGCGAAGTCCTGGCAGACGCCTTCACCCCGCTGCCACGCCTCCACCGCGGACGTGTGCACGCCGGTCATGCCGGGCCGGTAGGTCAGGCGCTGCCGGATCCATTCGCCGACGGCCGGAACGAACTCGGCCGGGGTGTGGTGGTGCGCGGCGAGTTCGCGGGCCGCGTCGGCAAGCTCCGGATGGTCCGGAGCGAACCGGCTCGGGCGGATGAACTCGACGAACCGGTCCGTGACCGGCTCGTCGGCAAGGGCCTGCCAGCTCGGCCCACTGTCCGGTCTCGGCCGGGCGGAGGCGGTCCGGACCACCGACCGGCCGGTGACGACGAGCTCGGTGTGCGGGGTGTGGACGTCGAACGCGGTGACCTGTGTGCCCCAGTAGTCCCAGTAACGGTAGGTGGCCGCGGCCGGTTCGGTACGCACGCTCGCTTCGAGGGTGAGCTGGCCGGAGGCGGTCTGCGGGATGATCCGGGCCTCGTTGTACGAGGAGATCACCGGGGCTGCGTACCGGTAGCCGGTGGAGTGCTCGATCCGGATCTGCCAGCTCACCGATCCGCCTTCACGCCGGTACTGCCTTCACATCCGCCGTCATGCGGTGCCGCCTTCATGCCCGCCCTCATGTCCGGCTTCATGCCGGTACCTCCGTTGTCCAGGAGCGGGGCGCATCGCGGGTGAAGTAGCGGTGCGTGACCGCCTCGCTGACCGTGGAGCAGGTGCGTTGCAGGGATACCAGCAGGTCGGGCATGTCGTCGACCAGTTCGTCCACGCTGCGGAATTCAAGTTCGGTGCGGGCCCGCCCGACGATGCGGCGGGCCATGTCGTCCACGGTGAACCGGGCCTCGCGGCGGGTGCCGTCGAGCTCGGCCAGGATCTGTTCGGCCATGGACAGCGACCAGTACACCGACCGCGGGAACAGCCGGTCCAGCAGCAGGAACTCGGCGACGCGCGCGGCGTCCACAGCCCGCCGGTAGGTCCGCAGGTACGCCTCGTGCGCTCCGCAGGACCGCAGCAGGCTCACCCAGCTCTGGGCCGCGGGATCCTCGCTGATGCTCGACGACAGTAGCCGGGCGGTCATGTCGACCCGCTCGAGGCTGCGCCCCAGGATGAGGAAGCGCCATCCGTCGTCGCGGGCGAGGGTGGCGTCGACCAGGCCCGCGAGCATTGCCGTCCGCTCCCTGATGTACCGGAAGAAGACATGCGGGCCGAGCCGGCGCGCGAGCTGTTCGGAGTGCGGCAGGTCGTTCCAGGTCGCGTTCAGGCACTCCCAGACCTCGCTGGACACGACGTCGCGGGCGCCGCGGGCGTTCTCCCTGGCCGCGCAGACCGCGCCGGTGATGCTGGACGGGTTGCCCGGGTCGAACGCGAGCAGTTCGGTGACCTGCCGTGAATCCGCGGTGACTTCAGGTGCGGACATTCCCATGACGGCCAGCAGTTCCCGGCCGGCTGAGGCCTCGTCCAGCCACGGGTCCTCCAGCACCCGTTGGACGTGGACGTCGAGGATGCGGGCGGTGTGTTCGGCGCGTTCGGAGTAGCGGCCGATCCAGAACAGCGATTCGG
>NZ_CAAAFT010000169.1:0-1505 GCF_900634765.1 Candidatus Protofrankia californiensis
CACGCGGCCGGCCCGTTCAGGCGGCGGGCCTGCTCACCAATGGTCTCCGACCGTGACTGTCCGTGCTCCGACTGTCCCTGCCGTGGCTCCTGGCGCTGTCCCTGCCCCGGCCCGGCGTCCTGGGACGGTCGCGGCTGCGGTCCCTCCCGTTGCTGCTGTTGCTGTTGCTGCTGGTCGCAGGAGGGGAACGGGCCGACGTCGGGGCCGTCGGCGACCTGCGGGACGTTGCCCGGCGGCCGGCTGCGCGGCGAGATGCTCTCCCGGCTGGACTCCGGCGAGGCCAGCACCCAGGTGTCCTTGGAGCCGCCGCCCTGGCTGGAGTTGACCACGAGGCTGCCGCGGGGCAGCGCGACCCTGGTCAGCCCGCCCGGCAGCACCCACACCTTGGAGCCGTCGTTGACCGCGAACGGACGCAGGTCCACATGGCGTGGTCCGAGCCGGTCACCGGCGAGCGTGGGCGAGGTCGACAGCCGCACGACCCGCTGGGCGATCCAGCCGCGCGGGTCGGCTTCGATCTTCAGTCGCAACGCGTCGAGCTCCGCCGCGGACGCCTGTTCGCCGATGACGATGCCCTTGCCGCCGGAGCCGTCCACCGGCTTGAGCACGAGCTGGTCGAGGTGGCCGAGCACGTGGTCGCGCTGGTCGGGATCTTCCAGGCGGTAGGTGTCGACGTTGGCCAGGATCGGTTCCTCACCGAGGTAGTACCGGATGAGGTCGGGGACGTAGGTGTACATCAGCTTGTCGTCGGCGACCCCGTTACCCACCGCGTTGGCGATGGTGACCCGGCCGGCTCGGGCGGCGTTGAGCAGCCCGGCGCAGCCGACCACCGATTCGGGGCGGAAGTGCAGTGGGTCCAGCCACTCGTCGTCGATCCGGCGGTAGACGACGTGGACGGGCCGGTCGCCTTCTGTCGTGCGCATGGTGACGTTGTTGTTGCGTACCGTCAGATCTCGTCCTTCGACGAGCTCGACGCCCATCTGCCGGGCGAGCAGAGCGTGCTCGAAATACGCCGAGTTGTACACCCCCGGTGTCAGCACGACCACGGTTGGATCGGCGACATCGGGCGGTGCGGCCGCCCGTAGCGCGTGCAGCAGATGGGCGGCGTAGTCCGAGACCGGGCGGACCCGGTGGGTGGCGAACAGCTCGGGGAAGACCCGGGTCATCGCCCGCCGGTTCTCGACTACGTAGCTGACCCCGGACGGCACCCGCACATTGTCCTCGAGGACCCGGAAACCACCCTCCTCGTCGCGTATCAGGTCGATGCCGCTGACATGTACGCGGACCCCGTTCGGTGGGTCGATGCCATGCGCCGCGCGGTGGAAGTGCGCGCTGGAGAGCACCAGCTGGCGGGGGACGACACCGTCATGCAGGACCTCCGCACGCCCGTAGACGTCGGTGAGGAACGCCTCCAACGTCCGGACGCGCTGGGTGACTCCGCGCTCGATGACGTCCCATTCGGAGTTGTCCAGCAGGCGTGGGACGAGGTCCAGCGGAAAGGGCCGTTC
>NZ_CAAAFT010000169.1:1541-3676 GCF_900634765.1 Candidatus Protofrankia californiensis
GTGTCCGGGGCTTCGAACACCTCGTCCCACGCCTGCGTGGCCTGGGCCGCATACCCTTCAAACAGGTCCGCCACACTGTGAGAGCCTAGGTTGCCCGTGTTACCACTACATGACGTTGTTCTGGCCCCGACGGCGCGGAAGTGACCATCATGGCTTTGGCTGCGGGTCGCGGGATGGACCCGCGTATGTGCCGGGCGGGCAACCGTAGTCTGAGATTGCCGGTCGCTCCAAGTTTGCCGACGTTCCCGGAAGGCCACGTACACCAATGATCATTGTGTCCGATCTCGAGCTGCGCGCGGGCGCTCGCACCCTCGTCGAAGCGGTGTCGTTTCGCATCCAGCCCGGTGACCGGATCGGGCTCGTCGGACGTAACGGAGCGGGCAAGACGACGCTGCTGAAGACGTTGGCCCGCGAGACCCTGCCGTTCGCCGGAAAGGTGGACGTCCGCGGCGACCTCGGCTACCTTCCGCAGGATCCCCGCAGCGGTGACCCCGCTGACACCGTCCGCGACCGGGTGTTGTCCGCCCGCGGCCTCGACGCGCTGCTGCGCGAGATGGAGAAGCTCCAGCTGGAAATGGCCGAGCTGGTTGACGAGGCCGCCCGCGACGTGGCCATCCGGCGGTACGGCCGGCTGGAGGAACGTTTCGGCACCCTCGGCGGGTACGCGGCCGAGGCCGAGGCGGCCCGGATCTGCTCGGCGTTGGGGCTTGCGGAAAGGGTGCTCGCCCAGCAGCTGGAGACGCTCTCCGGAGGCCAGCGCCGCCGGGTGGAACTCGCCCGCATCCTGTTCGCCGGAGCCGGTGACAACGAGGCGACCCTGCTGCTCGACGAGCCCACCAACCACCTCGACGCCGACTCGATCGTCTGGCTGCGCGAGTTCCTGCGCTCCCACGACAGCGGACTGGTCGTGGTCAGCCACGACGTCGACCTGCTGGACCGCTGCGTGAACAAGGTCTTCTACCTCGACGCCACCCGCGCGGCCCTGGACGTCTACAACGTCAACTGGAAGACGTACCTGTCCCAGCGGGAGCTCGACGAGCGCCGCCGCCGCCGCGAGCGAGCCAACGCCGAGAAGAAGATCGACGCGCTCAAGGCGCAGGCCGACAAGATGCGGGCCAAGGCGACCAAGGCCCGCGCGGCTCACCAGATGGACCGCCGGGCCGAGCGGCTCGCCGCCGGACTGGCCGAGGTGCGGGTCGCCGACCGGGTCGCCAAGCTGCGCTTCCCCGACCCGGCGCCGTGCGGGCGGACCCCGCTGACCGCCACCGGGCTGTCGAAGTCCTACGGGTCGCTGGAGGTCTTCGCCGGGGTGGACCTCGCGATCGACCGCGGCGCGCGGGTCGTCGTCCTCGGTCTCAACGGCGCCGGCAAGACCACGCTGCTGCGGATGCTCGCGGGCGTGGAGTCCCCGGACACCGGAGAGGTCCACCACGGTCACGGGCTTCGGCTGGGCTACTACGCCCAGGAGCATGAGACCCTGGACACCGACCGCTCGGTGCTGGACAACATGCGCGCGGCCGCGCCCGGCACCTCCGACGTGGAGCTGCGGCGCATCCTCGGTGCCTTCCTGTTCAGCGGTGACAGCGTCTCCCAGCCGGCCGGCACCCTCTCCGGTGGGGAGAAGACCCGGCTGGCGCTGGCGGGGCTCGTGTGCAGCGCCGCCAACGTGCTGTTGCTGGACGAGCCGACCAACAACCTCGACCCGGCGTCCCGCAACGAGGTGCTGGAGGCGCTGGCCACCTTCCGGGGAGCGGTCGTGCTGGTGACCCACGACCCCGGCGCGGTCGAGGCGCTCGCGCCCGACAAGGTCCTGATGCTGCCGGACGGCGTCGAGGACTCCTGGTCGGCGGACCTCGCCGAACTGATCACTTTGGCCTGAAGGCCACCTTGGTCCGCAGGCCGTGATCACTGTGGCCTGAAGGACGGTCAGCTGTCCGGTTTGGCACACTGGCCGGGGACGTGCCGGACGTCGTCATTGTCGAGGAGTGGTGAGTCAGGGTGATCGCGTGAGCGCGGAAGCCGGTACCAAGGCGGTTGCGGCCGCGCTGGTGGCCAATCTGGGGATCGCGGTGGCGAAGTTCGTCGCGTTTCTCCTCACCCGGTCGTCGTCGATGCTGGCCGAGTCCATCCATTCG
>NZ_CAAAFT010000169.1:3937-7483 GCF_900634765.1 Candidatus Protofrankia californiensis
GGCAACCAGGGCCTGCTCCTGCTCGGCAAGCAGCGCGCCACCCGGCCGGCCGACGAGGAGCATCCGTTCGGCTACGGCCGTTCCCGCTATATCGCCGGCTTTCTCGTCGGGATCGTGTTGTTCAGCGTGGGCGGGCTGTTCTCGGTCTACGAGGGTGTGGAGAAGCTGCGCCATCCCCATGAGCTGGACAACGGCCTGGTGGCGGTGGTCGTCCTGCTCGCGGCGATCGGGCTGGAGACGTTCTCCTTCCGTACCGCGATCGGTGAGAGCCGTCAGGTCAAGGGTGACGCCTCGTGGTGGGGCTTCATCCGCACGGCCCGTGCTCCCGAGCTGCCGGTGGTCCTCCTTGAGGACCTGGCCGCGCTGCTGGGCCTCGTGCTCGCTCTGGGGGGTGTGGGTCTGACCCTCGTGACCGACGATCCGATCTGGGACGGCGCGGGCACCCTCGCCATCGGGATCCTGCTGCTCGTGGTGGCCGTCATCGTGGCGGCGGAGACCCAGGCGATGCTGGTCGGGGAGGCCGCGACCCCGGCCATGGTCGCGGTCATCCGCGACGTCCTCGCGGACTCACCGCACATCACCGACGTCATCCACGTGCGCACACTGCACCTGGGACCGGACGAGCTGCTCGTCGCGGCGAAGATCGGGTTGGACGTGGAGCTGACCGTGCTCGCCGTTGCGGGCGCGATCAACGACGCCGAGGCCCGGCTGCGTGCCGCGGTGCCCATCGCACGCCGGATCTACCTGGAACCGGACCTGCTCCGCCTGCCGGAGGAGGAACCCGCCGAGAACGGATCCGCGCCGGCGCAGGCCAGCGCTCCGCCGGGGCACTGAAGCCGCCCGCCCCTGGACGGCGGTTCAGTTCCGTTCAGTCCGGTCCCGTCCCGTTCCGTCCGGGGTCGGTCCGCGCTCCGGGACGGGACGTCACAACGGGCCGGACGGGCCGACCTCGACGACGGTCTGGGCGACAATCGCGGTGAGCGCACCGACACCGGCCAGACCCAGGGGCAGGGCTCCGGCACGGGCGGTGTCACCCGGGCCGTCCGGGCGTGGATTCGGTGCCAACGCCGGTACCACCAGCCAGCAGTAGAACGGCAGCCAGGACCGCTCCAACGCCGCGGCGGCGAGCCCGGTGACCATGCCGAACAGGATCGCGGGGACCGCGCCCACCAGGAACGGCCAGCCGGGTGTGAGCCGGACGCGCCGGGCGGCTCGAACGATCATCGGTCCGCACGCGACCAACACGACCGCGAGCCCGACCGGAAGGCGGGTGACCGGCCCCGGGAGCGTCGCCGCGCCGACCCGGGTAACCTGCATGGCTGCTTGAGCAGCCTGCTCGCGGGCCACGGCCAGCCCCTCCGGCCACGAAAAGCCCCACAGCGACATCAGTGACAGCGGCACCAGGAAACATCCGCCGGTGATCACGTTGAGCAGCGGCCGGCGGCGGATGAAGTACGTGGCGGCGACCACCGCCCCGAGCCAGGGCATCGCGTAGCTGAACAGCGTGGCCACACCGAACAGCAGTCCGCACGCCGCCGCCCACCACAGCCGCCGCCCCGGTTCCGAGCCGACGACCCCGAGCGTGACGAAGGCGGCGCCAACGGCCGCGGTCACCCCGTCCACCGATGCGGCCATCCATAGTGCCCATGGCGCGAGTACCAGAACCGGGACGAGACGGCGGGCGGCGGTCTCATGGCACAACGACCGGACCGCGATTGCGACGAGGGGGACCGTGGCCGCGCTCAGGGCCGTCAGGACGATCCCGAGGGCGGTCGGGGTGGTGATCCCCAGCCGGGCCAGCGTCCACACCAGCAGCGTCGGCCCAGGGGGGTGGGCTCGCGTGCCGTAGCTGTAGGTGCCGGCGTGCTCGGTGAACGTCCGCAGCAAGGCCGTCGGATCGGTTTCGGCCGCGCCCAGCTCCGGCAGGTGGCCGTCGCTGGCTGTGAACGTGCCCACCGCGAGTACGCCGGCAGGGCCCGACCGTGCGTTCCCTGCCGCCAGCGCCACGATCCAGCCCAACGCCGCCCCGTAACCGGTGACGAGGAGCGGGACCCAGCGCAGCCGGGTGTGGACGCCGCGCCATGCCGCGATGAGGACCACGGCTGCCACCGCCGGGGCAAGCAGGGACGCCGGGGAGACGCCGGGGCGTCGATTCGCGGTGAACGGCAGGCCGGCGAACGTGGTCGGCAGGGGCTCCCACCCCTGGCCGGCGGCGCGCACCAGCACGGCCAGGCCCAAGCAGGCGACAACCGCGGCGATCCACATTGCGATTTCCGCGGGTTGGGCCGAATCGGCGCCGGTGAACGGCAGGCGTGCCATGCGCCCATGGATACCCGACCGCCCGCTGTCGGTCGGCCCGTTATCCGACGGTGTGGCGGCAATCGGGACGTCGGCCACCTTCACCGTGGCCCGGGGATCTGAGCCAAGGACAGCACGGGAAAAACATGATCACGCCGCCTTTGGCCCTCTGGTGACCCAGGGACCTGGGCCTCCGGCAGCGCGGGAAAAACATGATCGCGCTGCCTTTGGCCCTTTAGGCAGCCCTCGATCGTTTCGCGATGGACGGGGAGCGATGAAGCGAGGTGTCGGCCGGCGCCAGCAGACCCTGGACGAATTTCCGGCGATGGCCACGGTGACGACCACTTAGCCTGCTCCTCCGGCGTGATGACCACATATGCACCGTAACCAGGCCGGCGGCGCGCCGTTCGGCTGGTGCACGATGTCCCTCGGCGCGGGTTCGCCGGTGTTCTCCGGGCGATGTTCGGCGTGACGCGCCGAAGCCCTTGTCGGTCCAGGTAGGGGCTACTGGGGACACTGGTCGTCATGACGTTGCTGGACGCGCCGTTTCTCCCGGTCCGACCGGTGAAATGACGGGAGTCTCGTGGTCGTACGTTGTTGTGCCGGTGATGGGATGAAGGGAAAGGCTTGACGGATCTGCCGAGGGGCGATCGGGCTCGTGAAGGAGATCGTGTGATGGATCACATGCGCTTCGAGTGGCGCGTTCACCGCAACTGAGTGAAGATCGGTTCGCAGATCATCTATCACGGAGGGGGCCACATTGGCCGAGCTTAGGAAAGGAACCCGGATCACCGGCGCGGAGCGCGACAAGCTTGCATCAGAGCTTCGGAAGAAGTACGAGGCAGGGCAGAGCATCCGTCTCCTCGCCGAGTCGTCGGGCCGTTCGTACGGGTTCGTTCACCGGATCCTCTCGGAGTCCGGTACGACTCTGCGGGGCCGGGGCGGCGCTACCCGAGGCAGTAAGAAAAAGAGCGTCTGATCATGTTGGTGCCGGCCGCCGCCGACCCGGCGGCGGCCGGTCTGGCGCTGGCGATCGATGGTCCGAGGGCGACCATCGCCGTCGATCGCCAGGATCACGTCGCTGTGCGCGCACCCGCCCTGTCCGCCTCGCTGCGCACCGCGCTGGCCGGCATCGGACGATCTTTGCCTGGCAGCATCCGGCTCGTGGTTCTTCGGATCATCGGCGGCTCGCCGCCGTCCGGTCATGGCCGGTCCGGACCGGCCGAAGAGCAACCGGCCGAGGGCCAG
>NZ_CAAAFT010000169.1:7508-9935 GCF_900634765.1 Candidatus Protofrankia californiensis
GCGGCTCGCCGCCGTCCGGTCATGGCCGGTCCGGACCGGCCGAAGAGCAACCGGCCGAGGGCCAGCGGTCTGACGATCAAAAGATTGAAGACCAACCGGCTCACCACAACGCGGGGACGGTCGCCGAGTGGCAGGCCGCACTCGGCTGGTTGTCCCGCCATGACCTGTTCAGTGTCGCGGTCGTCAGCGGGTACGCCGTTGACGCTCTTCGCCTGGCGATCGCCTGCGATCTGCGGGTTGTCTGCGATGACGCGTACCTGTCCCTGACCGGAATCCACCACGGCCGTATCCCGGCGCTGGGGGTCTCCCGGGCTCTGGTCGACCTGGTCGGCTACGGCCGCGCGCTGGATCTGTGTGTGACCGGGCGCGGACTGTCCGGCGTGCAGGCTCAGGCCGTGGGGCTTGCGGACCGGCTGGCCGCCCCTGCCGATCTCGACCGGGCGGTGGAGGAGCTTGTCGCCGCCCTGCTTGCGGCTCCGCGTGAGACGGCCGTCGAGGTCAAGGCGTTGCTGCTGCACAGCCGTGAGCGGTCCAGACCGGATCAGTTACGCGCGGAGCGTGATGCCCAGCTGCGCTGCTCGCCGACGCCGGCCGGGTCATCCGGGTGAAGCGTCTGCGGTGAGTCATCCCCGCACCGGTCAGCCGATCCTGACTCGATCCCGATCCTGACCCGATCTCGACCCGATTCCGGCCTCGACCCTGTGGTCGAGATCATGGTGAGGGAACGATCCTTTGCTGCTTTCGCTTACAGTGTTACATCGTAAGCAGGAGCGAACTTCGGGGGTCTACTGATGAGATTCGTCGAGGGCGGGCCGCCCATCAGTGCGCGGGCCTTCCAGCGTGACCGCTCGATCGCCCACCAGAAACTGCGGCCGGGCACCCTGCGCAGGATCGTCGGGTTTGCGCGCCCGTACCGGAGGATGCTCGCCGGCTTCCTCGTCCTGATCGTCGTCGATGCCGCGCTCGGCGCGACGATTCCGCTGATCTTCAAGGCGATCATCGACAAGGGCATCATCCCCGGACGCGTGGGCGTCGTACAGGCGCTCGCCGCGCTGGTCGGGCTCATCGCCGTCATCAACGCGCTGCTGGCTCTCGCGCAACGGTGGTTCTCCGTGCGCATCGGCGAAGGCCTGATCTTCGACATGCGGGCCCGGCTCTTCGACCACGTCCAGCGCCAGCCGCTGGCGTTCTTCACCCGGACCCAGACGGGCGCTTTGATCTCCCGGCTGAACAACGACGTCCTGGGGGCCCAGTCGGCCTTCACCGGCACGCTGTCCTCGGTCCTGTCCAACGTCGTGTCCGTCGGTTTCGTCCTCGCCGCGATGGTCGTGCTGTCGTGGCAGATCACGGTCGTCTCGCTGCTGCTGCTGCCGGTCTTCGTCGTCCCGGCGCGGCTGCTCGGACCGAAGCTCGCCGACCTCACCCGAGAGAGCTACGGGCTCAACGCCGCGATGAACACGGTGATGACCGAACGGTTCAACGTCTCCGGAGCGATGCTCGCCAAGCTCTACGGCCGCCCGTCACGGGAGAACGACGGCTTCACGACCAAGGCCGCCCGGGTCCGCGACATCGGAATCACTCAGGCCATGTACGGCCGGATCTTCTTCGTCTCGCTGACCCTGGTCGCCTCCCTGGCGACCGCGATCGTCTACGGCGTGGGCGGGCGGTTCGCCGCCGAGGGGGCCCTGCAGGTCGGTACCGTCGTCGCGCTGACCTCCTATCTGTCGCGCCTCTACGGCCCGCTGACCCAGCTGTCGAACGTCAACGTCGACGTGATGACCGCCCTGGTTTCCTTCGAGCGGGTTTTCGAGGTGCTCGACCTGCCACCGGCGATCTCCGACCGGCCAGGCGCGGTCGACCTGCCGCCCGGCTCGGCCACGATCGAGTTCGACGACGTCGGATTCCGCTACCCGGCCGCGGACGAGGTGTCGCTGGCCTCCCTGGAGTCGGTGGCGGTGCTCGACAAGCGTCCGTCCGAGGCCGTCCTGCATCACGTGTCATTCCGGGCGGAACCCGGCGAGCTGGTCGCGCTGGTCGGGCCGTCCGGAGCCGGCAAGACGACGATCAGCCAGCTGGTGCCCCGCATGTACGACGCGGTCAGCGGCGCGGTTCGGGTCGGTGGTCACGACGTTCGGGACATCACCTTGCGGTCGCTACGGGACGCCGTGGGTGTTGTCACCCAGGACGCGCACCTCTTCCACGACACGATCCGAGCGAACCTCGCCTACGCCCGGCCGGAGGCGACGCAGGAGCAGATGTGGGCGGCCATGGACGCGGCCCAGATCGGCGCCGTCGTGCGGGCGCTGCCCGACGGTCTGGACACGGTCGTCGGTGACCGTGGCTACCGGCTCTCCGGTGGTGAGAAGCAGCGGCTCGCCATCGCCCGGTTGCTGCTCAAGGAGCCTTCGATCGTCGTCCTGGACGAGG
>NZ_CAAAFT010000169.1:10478-11152 GCF_900634765.1 Candidatus Protofrankia californiensis
GCTCTCCGGTGGTGAGAAGCAGCGGCTCGCCATCGCCCGGTTGCTGCTCAAGGAGCCTTCGATCGTCGTCCTGGACGAGGCCACCGCCCATCTCGACAGCGAGTCCGAAGCCGCCGTCCAGCAGGCCCTGGCCACCGCGCTGGCCGGTCGGACGTCACTGGTGATCGCCCACCGGCTGTCGACTGTCCGTGACGCCGACAGGATTCTCGTCGTCGAGGACGGACGGTTGGTCGACAGCGGCCGGCACACCGAGCTGCTGGCCCGCGGCGGCTTGTACGCCGAGCTGTACCGCACCCAGTTCGAGACCCAGTTCGAGACCCAGGGCGAGAGCCGGTTCGGCGAGGTCCGGGGGCAGGCCCTGGACGCGGGCCGGGTCGAACCGACCAACAGCGCAGCGATGGCGGACGCTCGGGGCCGGGACGTGGTGGACACCGAGAACCGGGACACAGATCGAGGTGAGACGGGGCGGGACCGCGCAGAGCGGGACGACACGCAGGCCGCCACGGTCGTCTGATCCGGCCGGCGAGGCGGGGCCGGAGGCAACCCGCCTGCCAGGAGCCGGTGGGCGGGCCGTCCGGGCTGTTGCGCACAGGTCTTCCGGCCCGCCGTTGCGGACCGTCCGGCGCGCCCGTCCGGATGGTACCCGAGTGCCGGGTCAGGGTGCGGTCTATCCC
>NZ_CAAAFT010000169.1:11359-14451 GCF_900634765.1 Candidatus Protofrankia californiensis
CGAGGTCGTCAGTACTTTCCGTACTCGGATCGGGGTCTCCGGACGGCAGCGCGATGTCGATGTCGCCGGACGGATGGCGGTGGATCGCCGGGTTTTCGCTCATCTGTCTACCCACCGTGACCTGGGAACTCGCCTGCCCTGCCCACGACCGGCACGCCGCGTGGAGCGCTCGCGGGGGACGTCCGGAGCCGTCGTCACCCCTGTTCCCACGGCGGTGCGGATCGATGTGACAGTACGCCTGCTCGTCGCATAGCGCACCCGGTAAACGGAATAGGGCGTTTTTCCTGTAGATGGAAAACTTTTCGGGTGTCGGCCAGCGGATAGTGGGGCCGGTGTCCGGGCCGCCGGAGTCATTTTCTAGGCTTGTCTCGTGTCTCGCCGCGCGAAAATTGTATGCACACTTGGTCCGGCCACCAGCTCGCCTGACAGGATTCGGGCGCTGGTAGAAGCCGGCATGGACATCGCCCGTCTCAACCTCTCCCATGGCTCCCACGAGCAGCATGCGCAGGCCTACCAGCAGATCCGCGCTGCGGCCGACGCCGTCGGGCGCAGCGTCGGCATCCTCATCGACCTCCAAGGCCCCAAGATCAGACTCGGGAAGTTCGGCTCCGGTCCGGTCACGCTTGTACCCGGCAGCCGGTTCACGATCACAACCGATGACGTGGTCGGTGACCAGCACCGGGTCGGGACGACCTTCTCCGGGCTGACCTCCGACGTCGTCGAGGGCGACCGGATCCTCGTCGACGACGGCCGGCTGGTGCTGGACGTTACCGAGGTCGTCGGCTCCGACGTCCACACCACGGTTGTCGTCGGCGGCCCGGTCAGTGATCACAAGGGGATGAACATCCCGGGTGCGGCCCTCGGCGTGCCCGCGTTGACCGACAAGGACACCGAAGACCTCCGTTTCGGGCTCGGTCTGCCCGCCGACATGATCGCTTTGTCCTTCGTCCGCTCAGCCGCCGACATCGAGAAGGTCCGGGCTGTGATGGACGAGGTCGGGGTGCGCCTGCCCGTCCTAGCCAAGATCGAGAAACCGCAGGCCGTCGACCAGCTCGAGGAGATCGTCGAGGCGTTCGACGGTCTTATGATCGCCCGGGGGGACCTGGGGGTGGAGATGCCGTTGCAGGTGGTGCCACTGGTGCAGAAGCGCGGCGTGTCGTGGGCACGCGAGCGTGCGAAGCCTGTGATCGTGGCCACCCAGGTGCTGGAGTCGATGGTCCACGCACCCCGGCCCACCCGGGCCGAGGCCAGCGACTGCGCCAACGCGGTTCTGGACGGCGCCGACGCGATCATGCTGTCGGCTGAGACCAGTGTCGGTGAATATCCCATCGAAGCCGTGTCCACGATGGCTCGGATCATCGAGACGGCTGAAACGGACCTTGCTCGAATCCCACCGTTGCGTACTCGTCCGCGTACTGTTGGTGGCGCCTTGGCGGAGGCTGCCGCCAATGTCGGCAACGCCATGGGCGCCCGCTACCTTGTGGCGTTCAGTCAGAGCGGGGACACCGCCCGCCGTCTTGCTCGTTACCGCAGCCCCATCCCGCTGCTGGCCTTCACCCCGGTACCCGCTGTCCGCAGCCAGCTCGCGCTGCTGTGGGGCGTTGAGACCTTCCTGGTCCCGTTCGCGCACAGCACCGACGAGATGGTGCGGCAGGTCGACAGCGCGCTGCTCCAGCTGGAGCGCTGCAAGCCCGGTGAGCTTGTCGTCGTCGTGGCCGGAACCCCGCCCGGCGTGGCCGGGATGACGAACACCATCCGGGTGCACCGGATCGGCGAAGAAGTCTAAACCTCCTTCCAAATTGTTGTTTTGTCCCAATTTGGAACCCTGGTGCGCGGGGTTGGTCGTTGTAGTGGGCTTGCCGATCATCTAATGATGATCGGCAAGGGGGATGGTGAGGTGTTGTTTCACCTGTGATGGCGGGGTGTTGCTTCACCCGTGGTGGTTGGACGCTGTTTTCCCGCAATGTGGGGACCCCTGGAGTGCCGGGTCGGTTACTGTGATCGTCAGGGGTTACGAGCGGATGTCGACACGGTGAGGATCTGACGCCGGTGCGCTTTGCGGTGTTTGAAGTTTTGTTTTCCGTGTCGGTTGTCGTAATGGATTCGTAGATTGGATGCCGTGGCCACTTGAGATAACTGTGGCTGACCGTGGTTTCCGGGCCGGTCGTGGCGCGGGCCGGCGGATCGTGCGGATCACCTGGAGCGATCCCCAGGGACGGACGTCGGGCCGTAGGGTCTTCCTTGATGAGGATTTTGCTGGAGTCAGGGGTCGAACCGGCGCATGGGCATCCGCGGGCCTTGCGTGAGTGTGTGACCGGTCAGGCGAACGCACGGTAATGTCGTTTACGCTACGTTGTATAGCGGCTACTGAGACGGTGCATGTTCCGGATTACGCTGGGCCTGACTCGGCCCAGGTGACCCGGGAGCGTGTGCAATGACCGAACAGCCGCCGCAGCGGCCTCGCCGGACCGACCAGGTTGCTGATATCGCCGGATCCGGTCCGGTCGCGAACCCGTCCGACGGGGAAGGTGCGAACGTCGACGGCGCGAAGAAGGCTTCTGGACGCCCGGCGGATCCGTCCGATCGGCCGAAGGCACCCGCCCCTCCCGCAGCGGGCGCTGCCGCCGGAGGGGGCGCCGCCGCGACAGCGGGCGCTGCCGCCGGGACGGGTACTCGGCCGACGTCCGGACATTCCCGGGCCCAGCCACCACGTTTTGGCGCCACCGGTGCCGCCGGCGCTGGTGCCGCCGGCTCCGCACCGCCGTCCGGGGGCCGGCCGGCGCCCGCCCGTCCACCGGCAGATCGCACGTCGGGTGTGTCACAGGGTGAGCGTCCAGCCGCGGCCCCACGTCCCGGAACGACAGCCGGTCCCGCGGGGACGACCGGCTGGGTACCCGGTCCAACCGGGCAGCGTGCCGGCGCACCGTCCTGGCAGGGGCCTGCCGTGCGGCCGGCCGCGCCTCCCGCGGATGGCCGCGTCGCAGGTAGGACCGCTGCTGGCGAGAACCTCACGTCCGGCCCTGCCAGGACGGACGCGTCGAAACAGCCGGCACAACAGCCGGCACAACAGCCGGCGGCGCCGCGTGGGCCCG
>NZ_CAAAFT010000169.1:14724-15852 GCF_900634765.1 Candidatus Protofrankia californiensis
CGCCGCGTGGGCCCGAGCCTGCGCGGGTGGAGCCCCCACGTGTCGACCCCCGGCCGGTTGAGCCGCAGCGTGTCAAACTCTCGCGTGCCGAGCCTGCGCGGGTGGAGCGACGGGTCCCGCCGCCTCCGGAGCCCCGCCGCGTGGAGCTTCGCCGGGTGGAGCTTCGCCGGGTGGAGCCGCCGCGCGCAGAGCCCACGAGTCCTCAGCAGCCGCGCCTGCGACCGATCGTCCCGGACCGCGCACAGCCGGCTGGAGATCCACCAGGCGGGATCAAGCCGGGCGACGCCGGACCGCCTGTGGCGCAGCCGCCTTCTTCTTCCGCGGGTTCTTCCGTCGGCCGGGCCGACCAGCAGACCGCCACCGGCTCCCCTGATCGTGCCGTTTCCGGCCGACCACTCCCGGCGCGATCAGGGTCGCAGCGTCCGGGGAACTCGCCCGAAATACGGCCGGACGCACGGCCTCCAGTCGTACGGCCGCAGCCTCCGGCCACACGAGCGCAGCCTCCGGCCGTATCACCGCAATCTCCGGCCGCGGGTGCTTTGCGTCCTGCCCCGACGCCGCGGACGCCGACATATCCGTCACAGACGGGCTCGGGGCCGTCGGCCGCGGGCCGGCCGCAAACACGCGGATCCCTGCCCGAGGGCCGATCCGCTGTGCGGCCGGCAGGTCCGAACGACCGTCCGTGGTATCCGCAGTCCGCGCAGCTGGACACACCACACCAGTCGTATGGGCGCGACAGTCAGGGCAGCCAGCATGAAAACCGTGGCGGTTCCGCTTCGCCGCACCCCAACCGGGACGCGCCGGTGCCGCCGGTCGAGGGCCGTCCGGCAACGTGGGAGCAGACGTCACGGATCCACCGGACGCCGCCGGCCGACCCGTCCGCCGCCGCGGGGAGTGAATCCGCCGGATCGGTCGAGGCCGCA
Source organism: Candidatus Protofrankia californiensis (assembly GCF_900634765.1). Classification (NCBI taxonomy): domain Bacteria; kingdom Bacillati; phylum Actinomycetota; class Actinomycetes; order Frankiales; family Frankiaceae; genus Protofrankia; species Candidatus Protofrankia californiensis. The sequence goes on from NZ_CAAAFT010000169.1 coordinate 15,648, forward strand.
CGGCCCAGCGACGGACCGCGATCAACCTACCCGACCACCGCCACCGGACCCGCGGTCGGGTATTTCAGCCGCCAGGCGCCACCCGGGCCTCATGAGCCTCGACACGAGCCTCGACATGAGCCTCGACCGGACATCGGCGACACCGAGTCCCGTCCCGGCCTCGACCCCGCGGTTGTGCTCTCCCCGCCGCGCGTCATCCCGCGGA
>NZ_CAAAFT010000169.1:15881-18094 GCF_900634765.1 Candidatus Protofrankia californiensis
GAACGCTCTCCCCGGACGGCCCGCGGCGCCCAAGTCTGCCGAGCCCAAGTCTGCCGAGCCCGACGACGCCGGACCCGCCGCGGGCCCGTCCGGGGGCAGCCGGTCCCGAAGCGGCTCGTCCGGAGGCAGCCTGCCTGACGGCCGCACGCATGAGGGCGGCATACCGCATGAGGACATACCGGACGGCCCGCTGCCCGAAGACTCACGGTCCGAGGACGCACCGGAGGCCACACCCGACACCGATCCGCACAGCTCGGCTTCAGTCGTGCTCACGGAGCCGAAACCCGACGTCCGCGACCGGCTCGCAGGCATGCTCCTGGCTGGCGCGGGCGGCCTCGGCGGGGTTGCCGCCGGGTTGCCGTGGAGCAGGCTGAGCGATGGTGAGGACACCCGTACGTTCACCGGCCTGGCGGTTGGTGACGGTCGGATCACCCTGGTGGTGGCGGTCGTCCTGTTGGTGATCGGTGTGGCGCGCGTGCTCGGCCGCCGCTCGGGCGCCGCGGACGCTGCCGTGGCTATGGTGCTGGGGGCGGGGGTTGCCGTGTTCGCCGTCATGGATCTTGTCGCCGGACCACCCTCACTGTCGTCCTTCCGGACCCTGTCCGCCGACCAGATCAGCGTCGTTCCCGCGCCTGGGCTCGTCCTGACCCTGGTGGCGGGGCTGATCTCGCTTGCCGGTGGTTGGCTGCTGCGGGGCGTCCGTCCCGCTGGGTAGTCCACCGGGATCGGGACAGGCCTACCGACCGATCGGGCCGAAGGACCGGAGTGATCGACTGTGCCCGTGGGGGATTTTGTTCCGGGAAGTGGCCGCGCATACTGCCCGACCGCGTGGTACGACCAAAAGCGACCGAGGATGGGGCGTCACCAGCCGGATGGGTGTCGGTCGGCAGTCTCCTGAAGTGCCGATCCGGGAGGCCCAGGTCCACCGGTCATTCGGAGCCGTTTGACCGTCGATCGGAAAGAAACGGGAGGAAGGTGTGCCCGAGCAGGAACCGAGCCCGTGGGCGCTCTCGGCGGTCGAGCCTGTGGCGGACGCGGACCTGGACAGGCAAGGGCAGCGTGATCATGACTCTTTCGCGCTCGGGGTCCGGGAGCCGATCGGCGAGGCCCGGGCGGAGCAGGCTCCGGGGCCGCTTGGTGCAGACCCGTCCGACGACCGGGTGCGCGGTCCGGCCGGCGGTGCCGGCCAGCAGCCCCGGCCGATCGGCGAGGACGGTGAGTCGGAGCAGTTGCGCCGGTGGCGTGCCGAGCGGCGTGCAGCACACGCGTTGACGGCTGATCCGCGCTGGGCCCGGCAGGACGGTGACGGCAGGCCGGATGCCGGTGGCACGGATACCTCCGACGCGGCTGCTGTTCCACCGCCTGTTCCACCGCCGGCATCCCAGCGTGTGCCATGGCCCGCGGGCACCGCCGCGGATGAGCCGAGCAGGGGTGAGCCGGGCGGCACCAGGCCGGATTTTCTGTGGGGCGCGCCGATCGGAGCCCATACGGGGGACGCCGACGGTGGGCCGGCGGACTCCGCGGCGGGTAGCGCAGGCTCCGCGAGTACCGCAGCAGACCCCGCGGGTACCGCGGACCGGCCGGCGCGACCGCTGGGAGGCCTGCTCGTGCTCATCGCTGGTGCCATGACCATTGTCGGTTCGGCCATGCCCTGGGCGACCATCACCGCCTTCGATCTCGTGGAGATCCCGCTCCGGGGGACCGAGGCCGGTCAGTACTACGGCGGGGCGACGGCGCTGCTCGGTGTCCTGTCGGTCGTTCTCGGCGGGCTGCTGATCGGTCGTGACCGGGGTGGCTGGCGGTGGATTCTCACGGCTGTGACCGGCATGGCAATCGCCCTGATCGCCGTGATCGACATGGTCCGGTTGCTGGGTGCCAACCAGCTTGGCGGCATCGAGCTGGATCTTTCGGTCGAGCTGGGGCCGGGTTTGTGGATCACGCTCCTGGGTGGGCTCGTCGTTGCCGCCGGCGCGGTGCTGGCGCGGTTCACGCCTCGCTGGACCAGGAGGAGCGCGCGGCGGGCGCGGCAGGACACGCAAGACGAATGATCGTGACCCGTTGATCGGAAACCGGTGGCTGCTGACCGGAAACCGGTGGTCATCGCCGGGTGAGCCTGTCCAGGCCGTCCGCGAGAGCCTCGAGCTCGCCGGGATCGGTGTACGCGTGCGGGCTCGCGCGCAGCAGCGGGCCGGTCATGTCCCTGGGCGCGCGAC
>NZ_CAAAFT010000170.1:0-4990 GCF_900634765.1 Candidatus Protofrankia californiensis
CTGCCCGAGGGACTGGGCGACGTCGAGCAGGAGCGGGACGCCCACCGCCGCGGCACGGGCGGCGACCTCGGCTGCCGGCTGGACGATCCCGCGTTGGCTGGGAACATGCGGAAAGGTCACCAGGTCCAGCCCGGCGAGTTCGGAGTGCCCCAGCCTGTCGAGGTTGATGCGCCCGTCGCCGTCGACGGGCAGGTCGACCAGCTCGATGCCGTCACGGGCAGCGCGTGCGGCCAGCACCATCGTATTGGAACCGAACTCGCTGGGCACCACACCGATCCGGCCACCGGCGGGCAGGGGCCAGGCGTCGATGAGCGCCGCGAAGGCGGTGGCGGCCGAGTGATGGAAGGTCACGTCGTCCGCGGTGAGACCCGGACCCAGCAGCTGTGCCAGGTTCGCCCTGGCCTGCGTCAGCGTCTGGCTGTGACGGATCTCCGCGACATACCCACCGACCCGGCTTTCCTCGGTGAGGTACTCGGCGTGGGCGGCGATCGTGGCCCGGCTCGTCCGCGCACACCCGGCGGCGTCAAGGTGCGTGATCGCGGCCGGCTCGCGAGCCGCCCGCCACCGGGCGGCAAGGTCGGGATGGGGCAGGGGAGCCCCCGCCGGCCCCAGGTCGGCCTTCCCACGCGTGGCAGCAGAATCCGTCGACGAGGACACCCTGAGAGCCTCGCATCCCAACCGTTGCCCCGCGCGGTCCTTCACCGGAGCGCGGCACCGGGGCACGGGGTCCGGCAGGGGATCCGGGGTAGTCCGTGCCCGGGTGGTCCGCTCTGCGAATCGGTGACCAAACCATTACCATATGTATATCTATGTGGCTGGCTCGGCGACGACCTTGCTCACTATGTGCTCGGCGATGGCCAGAGAAGCGGTCGCTGCCGGTGACGGGGCGTTCCGGACATGTACGATCCTTCCGCGTATCGACAGCACGAAGTCGTCCACCAGGCTGCCGTCGCGCGCGACCGCCTGCGCGCGGACGCCGGAGGGACCCCGGACCACATCACCGGCCTGCAGCTGCGGGACATACCGGCGGGCCTCGGCGATGAACGCATGCCGGCTCGCCGTGCGCAGGATCTCCTTGGCCCCGGTCCGCCAGTGCTGTCGCGCCATCTTCCGGAAGCCTGGCCACGCGAGCGTCCGGCGCAGCTCCGACCCCTGCACGGTCAGGCGGGTGTACCCCTCGCGGGCGGTCGCGAGGACCGCGTTCGGGCCGACCAGCACGTTCCCGTCCACCCTCCTGGTCAGATGGATCCCGAGGAACGGATATCGCGGGTCCGGTACCGGGTAGATCAGCCCACGCACGAGGCCGAGGCGTTCTGGTCGTAGCAGCCAGTAGTCGCCGCGGAATGGGACGATCTGCGGTGAAGGCTCCTCGCCGGTGAGTGCGGCCACCTGGTCGGACTGCAGGCCCGCGCAGGCGATGAGCAGGTCGAACGGCCCGACCACCGTCGAGACGGCCGCGACCGTGCCGTCGGCCCTGGAGGCGGTCGCGTGCGTGCCGTTGGGAGCCACCCGGGCGCTTCCCCGGACCCGCAGGCCCAGGTGGACGCCGTCGGAACGCTCCTCGACGGACACGACCTCGCTGCCGGTGCGCACCGATCCGCCGGCGTCCCACACGCCGTCACGCAGCGTCCGGACCACCGCCGGGTAGTCGACGATCGCGGTCGTGGGGGAGTGCAGCGCGGCCACCCCGCGGGCATGTGGTTCGTAGCGGCGCAGGTCGTGCGGGTCCAGCATGGTCGTGTTCGGGACGCCGTTGGCCTGCGCCCGGTTCGCGATGTCGGCGAGCCGGCCCAGCTCACTGTCGTCGACCGCGACCACGACCTTGCCGCATTCGTCGTAGCGGATGCCGTGAGCGGCACAGTATTCCTTGAGCAAGGCTACGCCTCGTCGGCACAGGGTTGCCTTCAGCGATCCCGGCTGGTAGTACAGACCGGCATGGGCGACTCCGCTGTTGTGCCCGCTCTGATGGCGGGCGACGTCCTGCTCCTTTTCGAAGACCGTCACCGTGGCGGCCGGATCGACCTGCCCGATCCGCCGGGCCACCGCGAGCCCGAGAATGCCGCCACCGATCACCGCGACCCGACCCGCCACGCGTTCCGCTCCTGGTTCCTAGGATTCCCTGGACCTGCGAACGCGCGATGAAAAGCGATGATCGCGTGCTCTTCGGTCAAGCTGGTTTTCTCGTTTCCCGCGGCCTCCGAGCGCAGGGGAAGAACTATGATCGCGCTCTTCGGCCGGCTGGTTCGACATGGACAATAGACGATCAAGGGAGTCAGCCGAAGAAATGGCCCGGGGGATAGGCCCGATCGGTACGGGAGCGTGGCCTGCCGCGCAGGGCGTCGGTCAGCGTCCGGGCGGTGTTGACCAGCGGGACGTGACTGAATGCCTGCGGAAAGTTGCCGACCATCCGCCCGAGGTGGGGGTCGTACTCCTCCGACAGCAGCCCGACGTCGTTGCGCAGGGCGAGCAGCCGCTCGAACAGCTCCTGGGCTTCGCGTACCCGTCCTGACAGGGCGTAGTTGTCGGCGAGCCAGAAGGTACAGGCGAGGAAGGCGCCCTCACCGGCGGGCAGGCCGTCCACCGCGCCGTCCTCTGCGGTCGGGTAGCGCAGCACGAACCCGTCCTGCATGAGTTCGCGTTCGATGGCGGCCACCGTGCCGACCGTACGCGGGTCCGTTGCCGGCAGGAAGCCGACGAGCGGTATGTTCAGCAGAGCCGCGTCCAGTTCGGTGGAGCCGTAGAACTGGGTGAAGGTGTTGCGGGCGGGGTCGAAACCGCGGGCGCAGACCTCGTTGTGGATCTCGGCCCGCAGCGCCGTCCAGCGGTCCAGCGGGCCGGGCAGCCCCCACTCGGTGATGCCCTTGACGGCCCGGTCCGCCGCCACCCACGCCATCACCTTGGAGTGGACGAAGTCCCGCCGCGGCCCGCGGACCTCCCAGATGCCTTCGTCGGGCTTGCGCCACCCGGTCTCCAGGAAGTCCATCAGCTTGGTCTGCAGCGCCCACGAGTCGTCCTGGCCGTCCACGTCGGTGGCCACCCGGGCGACATGCAGCGCGTCGAGCACCTCGCCGTAGACGTCCAGCTGGAACTGGTCGACGGCGCCGTTGCCGATCCGGACGGGAGCCGAGCCCTCGTAGCCGGGCAGCCACGGTACCTCGTACTCGGGGAGCCGGCGCTCGCCGCCGACCCCGTACATGATCTGGACGCGCGAGGGGTCGCCCGCGACGGCCCGCAGCAGCCACTCCCGCCATGCCTTGGCCTCGCTGGTGAACCCGGCGTCGAGCAGGGCGAGCAGGGTGATGGTGGCGTCCCGCAACCAGCAGTAGCGGTAGTCCCAGTTGCGGACACCGCCGATCATCTCGGGCAGGGAGGTCGTGACCGCCGCGACGATGCCGCCGGTCGGCGCGTACGTCAGCGCCTTGAGGGTGATCAGGGAGCGTCGGACGGCGTCCTGCCACTGCCCGTCGTAGGTGCAACCGGCCATCCAGTCCGCCCACCACGACTCGGTCAGGTCGATCGCCCGGCGGACGTCGATCCGGGCGTGTGCCGGGCGGTGCGAGGGGCACCAGGCCAGGGAGAACGGCACGGACTGACCGGCGGAGACCGTGAACTGCGCGTAGGTGGCCATGTCGTGGCCCTCCATCGGCGCGGTCGTGCGCAGGGTGACCGCGTCAGGACCCGCGACCGCGACCATCGTGTGGTCGTCGAAACGTCGCACCCACGGGACGATCGAACCGTAGTCGAAGCGGATGCGGGTCTCGCTGCGCATCCGCACGGTTCCCTCGATGCCCTCGACGAGCCGTAGCACGAGGTGTTCGCCGGACCGCGGATACATCGCGTCGACGATCCGCACGGTTCCGCTCGCCGTGGTCATGTCGGTTTCGAGGACGAGGGTGTCGCCGCGGTAGCGTCTGCTCACCGCTAGTACCGGATCGACCGGCGCGATCTTCCAGTGGCCGGAGTTGTCGTCGCCGAGCAGCGCGGCAAAGCATGCGGTCGAGTCGAACCGGGGCAAGCACAGCCAGTCGATCGAACCGTCCCTGGAGACCAGCGCGGCCGAATGTGTGTCGCCGATCAGCGCGTAGTCCTCAATGCGGGAGGGCACGGTCTCTCCGGGGTTTCTTGGGGCCCTCCGCCACCACGAACACAGACGATCACCAGGAGATCGCTGCGTGATACTCCTGGTCCCCCGTGATCGAAACGCATTGGGCCGGCTTGGATTCAGGTCTGGGTGTGACGTGGATCGCGCGTGTCAGTCAGCACGAGCGGCAAGACCGCTTACCTTATGGCCTCGCCCGGAGCGCTAGGTTGGGGACACGCCTTGTCGCGATGGTCGGATTGCGGACATCGATCGCCGCGTGCCGATCAGTGCCATGCTGGCTGCAACCGTTGCAGCAGGCGGCCACTGCGCCCGAAGGAAGGCCCGTGACCTCGCAGGACGTACCGGACGAAGTGCTGGACAAGCCAGCGCTGGGCAAGGCGGCGCGGGCGGGTGACCGGCGTCCGCCGCAACCGGCCGTGGCGCAGGCCATGGCCGGAGCGCGCCGGACCCTGACAGATCGGCATAACCGGCGCTGGGTGGTGCTGGGCGTGCTCGCACTGGCCGGCCTGGTCGCCTTCGGCATCTACGCCACGGTAGCGGGACCCTCACCGCGCGTCGAGGCGGTGGTCTACTTCACCCCGACCGCGACCGATGCCCAGAAGGAGGCGGTCCGCGCCGCATGCCCCACGGCCGGCGGGGCCGTACAGGAGCCACCCGACCACAACAACGCCCGGAGTAGTCGTGTTTACCCTTTGCGCTACGACATCACGTCCGCCTCAGCAGCCGACAAGGCCGCGATCTACCGGTGCGTGCATACACAACCGAACGTGATCGGTATCAGCGAGTTCACCCAGGGCCAGTAACCTCCCCGTTCTCTGTCGCCCCGGGCCCGTCGCTCCCGGCCTGTTGCCTCGGGGCCTGTTGCCCCCGGTCTGTCGATGCCTCGGC
>NZ_CAAAFT010000170.1:5015-10731 GCF_900634765.1 Candidatus Protofrankia californiensis
GCGCGGGGCCGGCACGGGCGTCGGTTCAGGGCTTGCGGCCGATACCTGCGGCGATGAGCGTTTCGGTGAGCGTCAGCGGCGTGGGTACCGGTTCGTCGGGGCGCCACAGAGGGTTGGAGACGACACCCGGCTCGGCGAGCTCCAGGCCGTCGAAGTAGCTGGTGATCTTCTCGATGGTGCGGAATCGCCCGGTGCCCAGTTCCGCGAGCAACATCTTCTCCAGGCCCGTGGTGCGCTCGCCGTCGGCGACGAAATGGGTGAGGAACATGTAACCGCCGGAGGGAAGAACGTCTTTGTATGCCTGCACGATCCCGTCGGGGTTCTCATGGTCGTTGAGGTGGTGGATGACTCCGAGCAGCATCAGGCCGACGGGCTGGTCGAGGTCGAGCAGGCTGCGTAGGCGCGGGTGGTCCAGGACCTCCTGGGGTGAGCGTAGATCGGCGTTGATCACCGTGGTGTTGGGGTTCTCGGCGAGCAGCGCCTGACTGTGTGCCAGCACGATCGGGTCGTTGTCGATGTACACCACCCGGGTGTCCGGGGCGTGTTCCTGTGCAACCTGGTGGGTGTTGCGCGCGGTCGGCAGCCCGGAGCCCAGGTCGATGAACTGGCGGATTCCCTGTTCGAAGAGGTAGCGCACCCCACGGCCGAGTACGGCCCGCTCGTACCAGGCCGCCTGCTGGACCTCGGGCAGCAACTGCGCGAAATGGTCGGCTATAGCACGGTCCACCGCGAAGTTGTCCTTGCCTCCCAGTAGAGCGTCATACACCCGCGCGATGCTGGGCTTCGAGATGTCGATCCCCTGTGGTGCCCACTCCTTCAACGGATCGGTCACCGCGTGGGCCTGTACATGAGAGTGGTTCTGCGCATCGGGCACGGCTCTCCGATATCGTTCGGCTAAACAGTTCCTTTCGATAGAAGTATAGGCGCTTTTGTGCCTGATCCGCTGCCGGGACGCCGACCTGGCAGTCGCCGATCCGCGCATACGTGACTGGGTGCATGTTAATCGAACACATGTTTGCCCCGGTCGGTCGGGGGCGCGTCCAGGACGGATCCTCGCCTTGCGGGGCCGGCCGAGCGGCCTGGACCTGTGTGCTACCGAAGCCACCTGGCCGACTGTTTCATCCAGAGGGCCGAAGGCGGCGCGATCATGTTTCTCGCGCTCGGGGTTCCTCCCAGATCGGCGGTGCCGATCCGGATAGCCGATCTGGGAGGTGGGAGGCCCGAGTCCTGATGCGCTACTGGCTGGTTGCCCCGAACGAACGTTGCTGGGTGCCCTGCTGCGCACCTGCCTCACGAGCCGGCTGCTGCCGTCCCCCGAACGACTGCTGGCCGCTCGGAGTCGCTTCCTGGGTTGCCCGGGTCGCCTGTGCCTGGCTTGCCTGTGCGCCGACGTCGGCGAGTTCCCTCAGTCGCCTCGCGACGTACTGCTCGCTGTGGTTCGACCTGTCCGCGATCCGCTGGACGAGGTCGTTGACATCGCGGGCCGCGTTGAGATCGGAGGACCCCACCTGGCCGAACTGATCGAGAATCTGGTAACGGATCTGCTGCCAGTTCTGCCGAAACTGCTGCTCTATCTGCTGCGCCTGCTGTTGTTCCATCCCGTCACGCTCCTTCTTGAGTGCTGACTCTTGAGTGCTGACTCGGGACGGGTTGAATTCTACTCCGGGGTGGCCCTTGCGGATAAATCTCCGGCTCTCGCCGGAAAATTTTTCGGCGCTCGATGCGACATGGTTCCCACCGTCGCGAACGATTCATGGCCCAAAAAACTGGAAAAGAGGATTCTCCGGTCGCATCGGCGGACTTGCCGGTGAATGGGAACGGCCGGCTGGCTGGTTGGTTGGCTGGGAACTTCTCGCGGCTGGCGCCGCGGGGACCGCGCTGGCTCCAAGTCATCCGTCGGCAACTATCCGTGGGCTACCCGTCGGTGGAGGAGGTCGGGGGTGCGGCGGAGGTGGACACGGAGGTGGAGGACATGTGCTTGCGGCTCTCCTGCTCCTCCTTGCGGTCGAGTAGTTCGGCCGGGGTCGGTTCGCCGGCGTCACGAGCCTGTTTGGCCTGCCACAGGCTGAACAGGATGGTGGCAAGGACCACCACCCCACCGAAGATCATGCTTCCGCCCGTCCACGGGGAGGAGAACGGCAGCGTCTTCACCACGATCCAGGCGACGCCCACCGCGACCATCCCGAGCCCGAACAGGATCGTGAACGCTGACGACCACACGCTCGCCGCGGCCTGGTCGGCAAGGTCGGTGGCCTTGCGCCGGGCCTGCTCGAACTGCCGGCGGGCCCATTCGTACTCCAGGCTCAGGACGAAGAACCCCAGCGCGATGATGAGGAAACCCGGGCCGGGCAGGGCGAGCAGGGCCACACCTACCCCCAGCACGGCCACGCCGACCGTGCTCACCACGATCCGGCGGATGAGGCGAGCACTCCTGTTCAGCACCGCGGCACCGCCTTCTGGTGAACCTTCGTGAACTGTTGTTCTTGTCGTGCGTCCGGCCTCGGGAGAGCTGGACGTCCTCGTCACGGTATCCGGGGAATGCTCCTTCCCGCTGCTCACCGGCTGCTTGTCAGCCCGGTGCGGGCCCCCAATCGTGATCCGCCGGACACGGCTCGGGGGCGGTCGGTCCGCGTTACCGTGGTATTGCGTATGGTTGGACAGCCAGAGGGCCGAAGTGCCAGAAGCGGGCCCCAGAATTTCGATCATTGTGTTTCGGTGTCCGTGTCGGGTTCGCTGGAGGGGTCGCAGTGAACGTGGAGGAGACTACGCTTCCGGGCATCGGGCTGCGGCACGACTTCCGGACCCGCAGCGGTCGACGGGTCGGTGTGGTGTCACATCACGGTGGCCGCCGCGAGCTGGTGGTCTACGACACCGACGATCCGGACACCTGCAGGGAGTCTGTTCCGCTGACCGCCGAGGAGAGCGACGCCCTGGCGGAGCTGCTGGGCGCCCCGCACATCGTCGAGCGGCTGAACAACCTCGGTGAGGCCTTCGCGGGCATCGTCGGTGACCAGATCAGAATCGCTCCCGGATCCCCCTACGACGGGCAGGCGCTGGGGGCGACCCATGCGCGGACCCGGACCGGGGCCTCGATCGTCGCCGTCGTCCGCGACCAGCAGGTGATCGCGTCCCCGCGTCCGAGCTTCGGCTTTGTCGCCGGTGACGTCGTTGTCGTTGTCGGGACGCCGGAGAACACCGCTGCTGTCGCCGAATTGTTCCGCACCGGTTGATCACAGCATCAGCCGGTGACACGGCGCTGGTGGAGACCGGTGACACGGCGCTGCTGGAGAGTCGCCCGTGGACGTAGCCGCGACCTTTCTCGAGCTGGGCGCGGTCCTGTTCACCCTCGGGATGCTCGGGCATTGCGCCACCGTCGTGGGCATCTCTCCGATCCCGTTCTACCTGCTGGGAGGGCTTGCCTTCGGGCACGGAGGACTGCTCCCGCTGGGTGCCAGCGAGGAGTTCATCGAGGTCGGCGCCGAGATCGGAGTCGTCCTCCTGCTGCTGACGCTCGGCCTGGAGTACACGGCGCAGGAGCTGCTCGACGGCCTGCGCCGGCAGGCGTCCACGGGCGCGCTCGACCTGACGCTCAACGCCGTGCCCGGGGTGGGCGCCGCACTCCTGCTCGGCTGGGGTCCGCTGGCCGCGCTCGTCCTCGGTGGCGTCACCGCTGTCTCGTCCTCCGGGATCATCGCCAAGGTCCTCACCGACCTGGGACGTGTCGGTAACCGTGAGACGCCCGTGGTGCTGTCCATACTCGTCCTCGAAGACCTTGCGATGGCGGTGTACCTGCCCATCCTCACCGCGCTACTGGCCCAGCAGACGCTTGCCCGGGGCTCGCTCACACTGCTGGTCGCACTGTGTGCGTTGGTCTGCGTCCTCGTCCTGGCGTTGAGGTTCGGCCGTCAGGTAAGCCGGCTCGTCCACAATCCGAACACGGACCCCAACAGCGAGATCCTGCTGCTGCGGCTGCTGGGGCTTGCCCTGCTCGTGGCCGGAGCCGCCCAGCAGGTCCAGGTGTCCGCGGCGGTCGGGGCGTTCCTGGTCGGGATCGCCGTGTCGGGGCCGGTGGCCGAGGGGGCGCGGCAGGTGCTCAGCCCCCTGCGGGACCTGTTCGCCGCGGTGTTCTTCGTCTTCTTCGGCCTGCAGACGGAGCCTTCCGAGATACCGCCGGTGCTCCTTGCCGCCTCGTTGCTGGCGGTCGCCGGGGTGGTGACGAAGGTCCTCACCGGGTGGTGGGCGGCGCGCCGGGCCGGGATCGGCACGATGGGCCGTTACCGGGCCGGGGCCGCGCTGGTCGCGCGGGGCGAGTTCTCGATCGTCATCGCGGGTCTGGCGGTCGCGGCCGGGGTGGAACCACAGCTGGGCCCGTTCGCCGCCTGCTATGTGCTGATCATGGCGATTCTCGGTCCGGTGGCCGCGCGTGTGGTCGAACCGCTCGTCCGCAGGGTGATCGGACGTTCGCGCGAGAAAGCCGCGGCGAGCCAGCCGGGTGGCTGAACCGGACTCCTTCGTACGTTTTCGTATGTTCAGCTTTGTATGTTCACCGGCCGTGCCTCCGCCGGGAGCGACCTCGCAGGCCACACCGACGTCCCGGCCGCTGGGCTCCATGACCGATGGATTGCACCAGCGGGGGACGCCACGACCGGGAAATCCGTGGCCCGCTGTGTCAGGATGATGTCGCTACTGAACTGGTGTGCCGGGAAGTCTGGTCGGCGTCCGGCGTCGGCGTTTCCTGGAAGGACCTCCCACTGGTGCGCACCCGAGCGGTGGTCAACGTGCGAGCCGCGATCAACGCGCGTGTGGGCCAGGCGCTGTCCGCTCGTGGCGAGTTCGCCGAGTTCCTCCGCCAGGAGACCACCGGCGGGTTCCTGCTGCTGGCCGCCACCGTGGTCGCCCTGCTGTGGGCCAACCTCGCCGGCGGCAGTTACCATGACGTGTGGCAGGCCCGCATGGGCTTCGGCCCGTCCTGGCTGCATCTGGACCAGCTGAGCGCCGGGGCTTGGGTGGCCGACGGGCTGCTCGCGGTGTTCTTCTTCGTCGCCGGTCTTGAGCTCAAACGCGAGCTGGTCGTCGGGGAGCTGGCGGGCCGCCGGGCCGCCGTGTTGCCGGTCGCCGCGGCCTTCGGCGGCATGGTCGTTCCCGCGTTGGTGTTCCTGGCGGTCAGCCGGGGCGCGCCCGGGGCCTCGGACGGCTGGGCGATCCCCATCGCCACCGACATCGCCTTCGCGCTCGGCGTGCTGTCCCTGGCGGGGGCGAACGTGCCCGCCTCGCTGCGGGTGCTGCTGCTCAGTCTCGCCGTCGTCGACGACCTCGGTGCCATCGCCCTGATCGCTGTCCTGTTCACCAGGGGACTGGCCCCGGTATGGCTCGCGGCGGCCGTCGTGCTGTCGGCCGGGTACGTCTTCGCGCAGCGGCGGCGCTGGAGATCCCCGGCGCTGTATGTACCGCTGGCGCTGGCGCTGTGGGTGTGCGTGCACGCATCCGGGGTGCACGCGACCGTTGCCGGCATCGGGCTCGCCCTGCTCACCCGGGTGCGTCCCGACCCGGACGAGCAGGCCGCGCCCGCACTGCGGCTGGAACACCGGCTGCACCCGTTCTCGGCTGTTGTTGTGGTCCCGCTGTTCGCGCTCGCCGAGACCGGGGTGCCGGTGACGGGGCCGGCTCTCGGTGCTGTCGCCGGGGATCCAGTCTCCCAGGGTGTGATCGCCGGGCT
>NZ_CAAAFT010000171.1:0-487 GCF_900634765.1 Candidatus Protofrankia californiensis
AGGCGATCGTCGCGGCCGGGTGAGCGCGGACCGTGACCACCCACACCAGTTCGCCCAGGCAGCGGACCCGTGGATCGGTGACGGACTCCCACACCGCGCCGTCGAACAGCTCGGTGTGGTCGAGCAGGCAGATCTGCCGTCCGGACACCCCCGGGCCAGCAGGTGCGGTGATGCCAGCAGGTGTGATGATGCCGGCAGGTTCGGCGATGCCGGCAGGTGTGGCTGTGCCGGGATGCTCGGCGGTGTACCGCGCGGCGAGCGCCGCCCATGCCGTCACCGCCGGCCCGGTGCCCAGGGCCGCGGTCGCGCCGGCCGTGTCCGGCGGTTGTAGCGGTTGCGGCGGGCGCTCGGCTCCTGCCGCGCCTTCGGATGCGGGTTCGTGCTGGTCGAGGCGACTGAGCAGGTGGTGGACGGCCTCCAGCAGCGGGAGCGCGGCTGGGGGCACCTGGATCTGGTCACCCGCGCGCAGTGCGTCGAACCACACCAC
>NZ_CAAAFT010000171.1:512-3081 GCF_900634765.1 Candidatus Protofrankia californiensis
CAGCGGGAGCGCGGCTGGGGGCACCTGGATCTGGTCACCCGCGCGCAGTGCGTCGAACCACACCACGGTGACCAGACTCGCCATGGACCGCACGGCGGTATGCAGTGTGCCGGTGCTGTCGGCGCCGGTGGCACCCGGCCCGCCGGCGGTCGCCGCGTCATCGATCAGCGAGGTGGCCAGGGCGCGCAGCCGTCGCTCGATCTCGATGAGGGACGGCAGGTCGAGCGGTTCGACAGCGGCGGGTACGGGGTCGGGTGAGGCGCTGTCAACGGACGGGGGCGCGATCGGCGAGCCGGTTACGGGTATCTGCTGCGTCGGGGGCTGCCCGTCCACAGCATCATGGGTTTCACCCGGCGCAAGCAACCTGGCCTCCGTCGACACGACCTGTCCAATATCCGGACGACGAGCCCTTGTCAAAGGTTGTGCCCCTGGGTTTCCGGTGTATGGCCGAAGGCTGCGCGATCATGTTTTTCGCGCAGCCGGAGGCCTGGGTTTCCGGTGTATGGCCGAAGGCTGCGCGATCATGTTTTTCGCGCCGGGCTTGCGCCCGGATCGGCGAAGCCGGTCCGGGAGGTTCGAGGAGGCCCAGATTTGGGTGGTGGCAGCCCGGATTCCTTGGCCGTCAGGAGGATCTTCGTCACGTATCTGGTTTCTTCGGCAGGGTGGTGAGCTCGGCGAGGCGGCTGCGCAGCGCGGGTTCGGGCATTCCGCCGATTTCGACGATCTTCATACGGCTGGTGGCGCCCCTGATCAGTACGATCTCGCGGCGGCGCACGCCGAAGACGGTTGCCAGCGCCCGCAACGCCGACTCGGTCGCCCGTCCGTCCACCGCGGGTGCGGTCACCCGGACGACAAGGGCCGTGGCACTGCCTGGCGGGTCGCCGCCCGACGGGTCATCCTCCAGCGCGCCCTCTCCCGGCGTGGCGGCCCCGGATACCTCGGGGAAGCCGCCGACCGAGGTCCGGGCCGAGCGGGGACAGACTCTGATCGTCAGGCGCACCGTTGCATCGTCCCGCGAAGCGCCCGGCCGGACGATCGGACCCGATCCTCGGGCGGATGCCGTGGATGTCCCGGATGCGTTTGGACTTCGGCGCGTCACAATGAGTGATAACCCTTGAGTGCGAGGCGCGGCAGCTAACATCCAACTCATGGTGGAAGGTGGAGGACGTGTAGCGCTTGTTACCGGCGGTAATCGAGGGATTGGTGCCGCGTGCGCGGTCGCACTGGCCGCCGCCGGTGACCGGGTGGCGGTCGCCAGCCGCGGGGGCGATGCGCCGGACGGAATGTACGGCGTCCGCCTGGACGTCACCAGTGCGGAAGGTGTCGACAAGGCGTTCGCTGAAGTCGAGGCGGAGCTCGGGCCGGTCGAGGTGCTCGTGTCCAATGCGGGGATCACCCGTGACACGCTTCTGCTCACTATGAGTGAGAGCGAGTTTCAGGAGGTCCTCGACACCAACCTGCTGGGCGCGTACCGCGTGGCCAAGCGTGCGGCCCGGGGCATGCTGCGGATGCGGCGCGGACGGTTGATCTTCATCTCGTCGGTCTCGGCGATGGTCGGTTCTCCGGGGCAGTCGAACTACGCCGCGTCCAAGGCGGGCCTGATCGGGTTCTCCCGCTCCCTCGCCCGTGAGCTTGCCCCCCGCGGTATCACCTCCAACGTGGTGGCTCCCGGCCCGGTTCGCACGGACATGACCGACGCGCTCACCGACGCCCAGCGGGACAATATGGTCAACCAGGTGCCGGCCCGGCGGATGGGTGAGCCGGAGGACGTCGCCGCGCTGGTGGCGTTCCTGGCCTCCCCCCAGGCCTCGTACATCACCGGAGCGGTGATCCCGGTCGACGGTGGGCTCGGTATGGGGCATTAGGCATGGGGCGTTAAGGCCTTTCCGTATCAGGACAATTCTCCTGGACGGGGTTGCCCGGCGATGCCGGGCTTCCTCCACGGTTTTCGGACGCACCCCGGGTCCACCCCGGACCCGGGGTGCGTCGTGTCGTGGTCGCAGGAGACGATTACGACGTGCCAAGTGACAGCCGGACCACGACCGGCCAGGCCGAACCGGTGCATGTCGACGCGTTGCTGCTGGTCTCCTTCGGTGGCCCGCAGTCGCCGTCCGACGTTGTGCCGTTCCTGCGCAACGTCACCCGCGGGCGTGGCATCCCGGACGAGCGGCTCGCCCAGGTCGCCGAACAGTACCGCCGCTTCGGCGGCCGCAGCCCGATCAACGACCAGAACCGGGAGCTGCTGGCGGCGCTGCGGGGCGAGCTCGCGCCGCTGCCGGTCTACTGGGGAAACCGCAACTGGTCGCCGTTCCTCACCGACGCGCTCGAACGGATGCGCCGTGACGGTGTCGGGCGGGCGGCCTGCTTCGTGACGTCCGCCTTTGCCTCCTACTCCGGCTGTCGCCAGTACCGCGAGAACCTCGCGCAGGCGCGGGCCCAGGTCGGCCCGGGCGCACCGGAACTGATCAAGCTGAGGCACTACTTCGACCATCCCGGCTTCGTCCTGCCCATGGTCGACCATGTCGTCGACGAGCTGGAGACGATCCCCGCCGCGTTGCGGGAGGAGACC
>NZ_CAAAFT010000171.1:3120-6919 GCF_900634765.1 Candidatus Protofrankia californiensis
CGTCCCGTGGCTTGCCCCGGACGTCGGCGATCATCTCGCGGCGCTTGGCGCCACCGGGGACACCCGGTCGGTCGTGGTGGTTCCGATCGGTTTCGTCAGCGACCACATGGAGGTCGTCCACGATCTCGATATGGTGGCGGCGGCGCGGGCCCGGGCGGCCGGGCTGAGCTTCCGCCGGGCGTCCACGGTGGGTACTGACCCCCGGTTCGTCACCATGGTCCGGGAACTTCTCGACGAACGCAGGCACGGTGATCTCCCGCGGACGGCCCTGAGCTCCATGGGACCGAGCCACGACGTGTGCCCGCTGTGGTGCTGCGCCCCGCGGTCGCCGGGACGCCGGCCGCTGGCCGCCGCCGGCGTCCCGGCGGACGAGGAGCCCGACCGGGACACCGCCGGTCGCGGACCCGACGCGCCTGACGGCCGGCTCGACACACATGCCAGTGCCCGCCATGACGTCCACGACGGCGTCACGGTCCACAATGATGTCCATAACGTTGGACGTCTCTGACGTTGCCGGGGACGAATCTCCGGGGATAAGACGTTCACTGACGTAGCAGGTTTACGAGGGAGACGGCCAGTCCCCACAGACGACGGCACGCCGATCGTCGGCTGGGGGAATCGGTGGGCAGATGGGCTGCGGTCCGGTTCACCGACACAACGGACCGCCAGGAGGGACGAGGTGTACCAGCGGCAGCGGCACGTGTTCGACTCGCCAGACCGTTTCGTGGTCGGAACCGTCGGCCAGCCCGGTGAACGTGACTTCTACCTACAGGCCAGCTCACGAGGACAGGTCGTAACCGTCGGCTTGGAGAAGGCCGAGGTCAACGCCCTTGCCGAAGGGCTCACGACGTTGCTCGGCCAGGTTCGCCGGGTCGGAGGCGAACTGCCGGAGGCCCGCGATGTCGATGTCGACCTCGCGCCTTTGGATGCTCCGTTCGAGGAGGACTTCCATCTCGGCCGGCTCACGGTGTCCTGGGACGGTAAACGGGTGCTTGTCGAGGCCGCCGGGCTCGCCGCGGGCGGAGCGCGCCGGCTCGACGCGGACGCCGAGCTCGACACGCTCGAGGTCTCGCTGTCCCTGGACCAGACGAAGGCGTTCGTCCAACGGGCCCGCAGCATCGTCGCGGCCGGTCGTCCCTCGTGCGTGCTCTGCGGACGCCCGGACGATCCGTCCGGGCACTTCTGCCCACGCCTGAACTGACCTGAGCCTGCGCGAACTGGCCTGAGCCTGCGCACCGTGCCCGACAGCGGGCCCCGGTGGCAGCGGGCTCGGTGGCCGCACAGGCACCGGATCCGGTCGCAACGGGGCGCCCGTCGAGCGGGGGACTGCTACCGGGCGAGGGACTGCGAGGGGTCGAAGGCGTCGTAGGCCGACTCGCAGGCCCGGCGGACCGCCGCGGACAGCCCCCGCAACGTGGTCGAGCGGCGCTCGATCTCCTCGGCGGTGACCGCCGCCCCATCGTCGCGGGCGGCCAGATCGATCAGGCTCGCGATCCGTCCCGCGCGTGCCAACAACGCGTGCGCGGACGGCGGATAGCCCGGGGGGAGCAGGAGCGTCGGTTCGTCCGCGTGGCGTTCGCGCAGCGCGGCGAGCGCGTCCGGATCGACCTTCGCCCGGTCGAGGTGGAGCAGCGCGGCCGTCGCCGTCCGGATGGCGTCGTTGAGCTCGTGTTCCGCGGCGCTCAGCGGGGACGGCGGTGGCGGGACGCGGTGACCCGTCGCCGAGCGCCAGTGCACCGACTCCAGACCGCCTTCGACGGCTGGGCCGTGCGCGGTCACGGAAGGCACCAGGAGCAGCGGGGGGACGGGGCCCAGCACGACAACCGCCTCTCCGGCGGCCAGGGCCTCCTGGTTGGTCTCCGCGGGTCCGGGCAGGCCGCTGACATCACCGGGCACGGGCAGGACGAGCCGCAGCCGTCGCGCGCCGACGGTCCGTAGCCGGCCGAGACCCAGTGCGAGCCCTTCGCCGTCGATGGTGTGGGGGGCGCCCGGCCCGCCCGAACCCTCGAGGATCTCGGTGATCGCCTCGTCGGTGCTCACGAGCCCGGCAAGCCACGCGTTACCCCATCCGGTGAGTGCCCCCGAGCGGGGCGAGGCAGCTTGGCCGCAAATCACGATGACTACGGTAAGGAATGGTGGCCATGTCCTGCGACGGTCCTCGGCGGAGATTGCTGGGGGTCACATCCGGTCGACGGTTGGTAACGGGCTGATCGTCCCTGGTAGAGCCGGCACAGCACCCGCGTGCACCGTCACGGCACCCGTGTGCGGTTGCGTGCGCTCGGGCTGGGCCTGGCCGCCGGTTGTGACGATGCGCTGGAGGTGACGGCTGGTGCTGGTACGCCCGGCACGATGGCCCGCCATGATGCGCCGGACCTGGCGGCGCAGCGGCGAGGCCGGGCGGGCGAGCAGCCACGGCAGGCCCACCGACACCATCCAGCCGGCGTGGGCAAGCCGGCTGGGCGTCGCGGGCGGTCCCACCGCCGGAAGGGCCAGCAGGGGCACCCCAGCCTCCCGCAGCGCCTCGGCGAAGGCGCGGGCCATCAGCTGGTGACCCCGCGGACCCGGGTGGACACGGTCGACGTCGAAGGTCGACAGCCGGTAGGCCTCGGGATGGTGATCCAGGTCGATGACCAGGACCCCCCGATCGGCCGCGGCCGCGGCGTCCACCGCCGCGTTGAGCCGCCCGATCCGCGTGGTGAGCAGCCGGCGCGCCGGACGGGGTAGGCGCAGCAGGCGCCCTGGGTCGTGCAGCCGTGCCATGAGCACCAGGACGCCGGCCGCGCGCAGGTCCCGGACGCTCCACACCAGGTTGTGGCGCAGGCGTAACGGATCGAACCCCGGGGAGAGCAGGTCGTTCATGCCCGCGACGAGGCTCGCGATCTGTGGACGCAGCGCGAGGGCCACCGGGATCTGCGTTTCGCGGACGTCACGGGTGGTCGCTCCGGTGGTCGCGAGGTTGGCGAACCGGACCTGTCCGGCCGGGGCCAGGCAGGCGGCGAGCATGGCGGCCCAGCCGCGCCCAGCCAGCGCCCGTGCCGCGTGGTCCCGCCGGTAGCGGCCCATGCTCACACCGTCGCCCAGCCCGGCCGTGATGCTGTCGCCGAGCGCCACGAAGCAGGTAGTCGTGGTGTCCTGGCGGGTCGTCGCGATGTTCGTGGTGATGTTCGTGGTGATGTTCATCGTGATGTCATGCGGCACGGCTGGCGTCGTGGTCACGCTCGTCCGCGGGGTGCTGCCCCGCAGGGTGTTGCCCATGGTGGCCGGTGGCCGGGTCCAGCCCGTGGGCGGCGAGGAAGCCGTCGACGGTGACGCTCCACGGGAACTGCTCCGCGCGGGCCCGCGCGGCCCGCCTGCGGGCGAGCGGGTCAAGGGTCAGCAGATCCTCGACGCCGTCGGCGAAGGTCCAGCCGCTGCCCGCGGCCACGATCCCCGTGCCGGGCACGACGAGCTCCGCCAGCGCACTGCCGTGATGGACCACGACCGGGGTCGCGCTGGCCATCGACTCCAGCGCGGCCAGTCCGAACGTCTCCACCGGACCGGGGGCGAGGACCGTGTCCGCGGTGGCCAGCAGGGACGCGAGCCGGTGACGGTCGGCGACGAAACCGAGAAAGATCACAGGAAGGCCCGAGGCACGCCGGATGAGGCGGCCCCGGGTCGGGCCGTCACCGGCGATCACCAGGCGAGCGGGGACGCCGCGGCGGACCAGCTCCGCCAGGGCGTCCACGGCGGTGTCGCCCCGCTTCTCCGGCGACAGCCGGCTGGCGTGCACCAGCAGCACCTCGCTGTCGCGGGCGAAGGC
>NZ_CAAAFT010000171.1:6956-7678 GCF_900634765.1 Candidatus Protofrankia californiensis
CGGCTGGCGTGCACCAGCAGCACCTCGCTGTCGCGGGCGAAGGCCCGCCGCAGCGAGATGTCGTAGCGGTCGGGATGGAAGCGGTCGAGGTCGACGCCCAGAGGAATCCGGCGCAGGTTGGTCGCACCGATACGACGGAATTCCTCCCCCGCCCACGCGGTGGTGGTCACCACCGTGTCGAACGACCGCGCGAGCGCGGCGTTGGAGCGGTCGGCGGCGGCCCGGACCGGCAGCACCCCGCGCAGCGGGCGGGGCGTCCACAGGTTCAGCAGCCGGTCGAGGCGTTCGTGACTGACCACGACGGACCCCACCCCGGCCCGGCGGGCCCACCGGCCCAGTGGTCGCAGGGTCGCCCGGTCGTGGACCTCGACGCGGTCGGGTGCCTCGGCCTCCAGCAGCCGGATGACCCGCCACGGGTCGGTCAGGAAGCGGTAGTCGGTGCCGGGTACCAGGGGCGCGCGCATGGTGACCACGGTTGCGTCCGGGGTGTGGCGGACGCCGTCCTGCTCCGCAGGGACGATCTGGACGACCTCGTGCCCGGCCGCGGTGTACCCGGCGGCGAGGTGCCGCAGCGTGGTGCGGATGCCACCGGAGCGTGGTGCAACGAAGTTGGCCGCCTGGACAATCTTCACCGGGTGCTCCCGTCCTCGTCGTGGTACGTCCCGACCCGGCCGCCGCCGCTGTAGCTGCCGCTGCCGCCGTAGCTGTCGTCGTCCCGGTAC
>NZ_CAAAFT010000171.1:8130-9805 GCF_900634765.1 Candidatus Protofrankia californiensis
GGTCGTCCCGGTACCGGTCGTGGTCGACAACCCGATGGCAGCGCGTCATCCGGCGGGCGAGAACGGTCCGTGACCGCAGAGCGCCGCCCCCGACGTGCCCCATCCCAAGACCGCGGACGTCCTGGTAATGACCGATCAGCTCATCCCCGATGGCGTTCCACCCGCAGCCCGCGACGGACTGGCGGGCCGCGACACCCATGGCCGCCCGCCGGTCGGCGTCGGCGACGAGCGTGGCGACGCGGTCGGCCAGCGCGGCCGGGGAGTCCGGCATGAAGTGCATCCCGGTGTGCCCGTCGTCGACGACGTCGAGCAGGCCGCCCGCGGCCGGCGCCACCACCGGGACACCGCTGGCCTTCGCCTCCTGGGCGGCCTGGCAGAACGTCTCGTGGGAGCCGGTGTGGACGAACACGTCGAGACTCGCGAAGATCGTCGCCAGCTCCGCTCCGGAGCGGAATCCCAGGAAGGTCGCCCGGGGCAGGCGCCGCTCAAGGGCCGGTCGCATCGGACCGTCACCGACGACGACCAGCCGCATCCCGGGGAGGTCCTGGACCGCGTCGAGCAGGTGCACCCGCTTCTCCCTGGCGAGCCGGCCCACGTAGCCGACCAGTACCTCCCCGTCGGGGGCGAGATCGCGGCGCAGGGCCGGGTCGCGGTGGCGTGGGTTGAACCGCTCCAGGTCGACCCCGCGCGTCCAGCGGGCAACCCGGTGGACGCCCTGGCGCAGCAGCATGTCGACCGCGGGCCAGGACGGCGCCAGCGTCCGCCCGGCGAGGCGGTGGACGGTGGCCACCCACCGCCAGATGGAACGTTCGGCCTGGGCGAGCCCGTAGCGGGCGGCGAAGCCGGCGAAGTCGGTCTGGTACACGGCCACGCTCGGCAGCCCGAGCCGCCAGGCGGCGAACGCGGACTGTGCGCCCAGTCCCGCCGGGGCCGCCAGATGCACGACGTCCGGCCGGAAGTCGGCGAGGACGCTGACCAGCCGGGGCCATGGAGTCGCCACCCGGAACGCCGGATATCCTGGCAGCGGAACCGACGGCGCCCGCAGTACCGGGGCACCGGCATAGACGTCGGGATCGGCTGCTGGCGCACGCGTGCCGGCCGCGGGCGCGATGACGAGCGCTTCGTGGCCACGCTGTCGCAGATGCTCCAGCACCCGGCAGACCGAGTTGGTCACGCCGTCGACGTGCGGCAGGAAAGACTCGGTGATCACTGCGACGCGCACGACATCACGGTCCCAAGCCCCGGGGATAGATCGCGGACGGCCGCTCGTCCACGACATGAACTTTGCGTCACAGCTTGGTGGTATAGCGCCGTGCCGTGATGACACCGCCACCAAGTCCCGAAGATCCCGGGAGATCCTGCGGAGGTCCGGAAGGTTCGGGGGTCCGGTTCCCCGGGCCGCCGACGGTCGCTGCCGGGCCGGCTCCGCCGGAGCAGGCCCGGGGACACAGCCCGGCATGATGGACGAGTGTTGATCACAGATCTCGTCGGTGTGCTCGGTGCCGCCCACGTCCTCACCGATCAAGACCTCACCGTGAGTTACGAAACCGACTGGACGGGCGCCTTCCGGGGGCGGGCCGCGGCCGTGGTCCGCCCCGGATCGACCGCGCAGGTCGCCGCTGTCCTGCGGATCTGCGGCCGGCACGGCGTGCCCGTGGTGCCTCAGGGCGGCAAC
>NZ_CAAAFT010000172.1:0-3309 GCF_900634765.1 Candidatus Protofrankia californiensis
GTATCGCCGCGTCCAACGCCGGCGGCGAGCGGGTGCTGCGTCACGGGATGACCCGCGGCCAGGTGGCCGGGCTCGAGGTGGTACTGGCCGACGGCGCCGTGGTGCGGCGGCTCTCAGGCCTGCCCAAGGACAACGTCGGCTACGACCTGCCGTCACTGTTCGTCGGTAGCGAGGGCACCCTGGGAGTCATCACAAGGGTGCAGCTGCGGCTGGCCGGGCTGCCCGCCGCGCGGACTACCGCCCTGCTCGCCATGGCGGACCTGCCGGCCGCGGTCGATCTCGTCGCCCTGCTACGGGCCACGGTGGCCTCCCTGGACGCCGTCGAGCTGGTCTTCGGCGACGGCGTCGACCTGGTGTGCGCCCACCAGGGCCGGCCGGCTCCGTTCCCCGGCCGGTCGTTCCCGCCGGACACCCCGTACCTGCTGGTGGAGTGCGTCGGGTCCACTGACCCGACCGGTGACCTCGCCGCGGCGGTCGAGACCGCCACCGGCGTGCTGGACGCGGTGGTTGCCACCACTGCCACGGATCGGGAGCGACTGTGGACCTACCGTGAGGGGCACACCGCGGCCGTGAACGCCGTCGGCGTCCCGCTCAAGCTTGACGTCGCGGTCCCGCTCGCGCGGATGTCCGCGTTCGTCGACGACCTGCGCGGCCTCGTGCGGGCGATGGCGCCGTCCGCCCGGCTGCATCTGTGGGGCCACCTTGCCGAGGCGAACCTGCACGTCAACGTCACCGGGCTGGATCGCGACGACGCCCGTGGACGGGAGGGCGTCACCGAAGCGATCCTCGTCCGGGCCGCGGCCGACGGCGGCAGCATCGGCGCCGAACACGGTGTCGGGCGGGCCAAGATGGCCTGGGTGGGCCTGTCACGGTCACCGGCGGAGCTGGCCGTGCTGGCGGCCGTGAAGCACGCTCTCGACCCTGCCGGCCTGCTCAACCCCGGCGTCCTCGTCCCGCCCTACGGACACGGAAAGTCATAGGCGGAAAGCGTCACCATGACGACGGTTTCCACCTACGGCTTCCGTAGCTGTAGGTGAAAAACGTCGTCATGACGACCGGAACTACCTACGGCTTCCGCTGCGTATGTTGCGTGGGGCCGGCCACGCCGAGGTCGGCGGGTCGTGGCGGAGCCTGCTCGGGTGGCGGAGCCGGCTCGGGCCGCCCACCACGGGTCCCAACGGCCGCACCACCGGTATCAGAGGTGCTGGCAGGAGCGTGGTCGCGCAGGACGTCGTCCAGGACGCTGCCGTCCACGGTCTCCCGCTCCAGCAAGATGCCGGTGAGCGCGTCGAGCGCCTCGCGATGTGCGTGCAGCAGCTTCACGGCCTGTTCCTCGGCCTCCCGCAGCAGCCGGGCCACCTCCGAGTCGATGATCCGCTGGGTCTCCTCCGAGTACGGCCGGGAGACGAGTTCCTCGCTGCCGAGGTACTGGGGGTTGCCCGAGCTGTAGCCAACCGGCCCGAGGACGGAGGACAGGCCGAACTCGCGCACCATCCTGGTGGCGAGCGCGGTGGCGCTGGCCAGGTCGTTGGCGGCCCCGGTCGAACCCTGGCCGAACACGATCAGCTCCGCAGCCCGCCCACCGAGGCGTACCGCGAGGGAGTCGTACAGGTAGCCCTCGGTGTAGAGGTGCCGTTCGTCCTCGGGTAGCTGCTGGGTGGCGCCGAGCGCCATCCCGGCCGGCAGAATCGTGATCTTCGAGACCGGGTCGGCGTGCGGGGACAGCGCGGCGACCAGCGCATGCCCGGACTCGTGCACGGCGACCGACTGCTTCTCCTCGGGCAGCAACACGTTGGTCGCGTCCCGGCGGCCCAGGATGATCCGGTCGCGGGCGGCGTCGAGATCCTTGGCCGTGATGACGTTGCGCCCGTCCCGGACGGCGTGGATCGCCGCCTCGTTGACCAGATTGGCCAGGTCCGCGCCGGAGAATCCCGGGGTGCCGCGGGCGACCACGGACAGGTCCACGTCAGGGGCGAGATGCTTGCCCCGGCTGTGCACCGCGAGGATGGCGGCCCGCTCGCTCTGGGCCGGCAGCGGGACGGTGACCTGCCGGTCGAAGCGTCCGGGGCGCAGCAGCGCCGGGTCGAGGGTCTCGGGCCGGTTGGTGGCGGCGAGGACGACCACGCCTTCGGCCGGGTCGAATCCGTCCATCTCGGCGAGCAGCTGGTTGAGGGTCTGCTCACGCTCGTCGTGACTGCCGCCGAGCAGGCCCGACCCCCGCCTGCCGCCGATCGCGTCGATCTCGTCGATGAAGATGATGGACGGGGCACGCTTGCGTGCCTCGTTGAACAGGTCACGGACGCGGGAGGCGCCGACCCCCACGAACATCTCGACGAATCCGGACCCGCTCACCGACAGGAACGGCACCTCGGCCTCGCCGGCGACCGCGCGGGCCAGCAGCGTCTTGCCGGTGCCGGGCGGACCTACCATGAGCACCCCGCCCGGTCCCCTCGCCCCTGCCTGCCGGTAGCGCTCAGGGTTGCGCAGGAAGTCGATGACCTCGCTGACCTCCTGCTTCGCGCCCTCGTAGCCGGCCACGTCGGCGAACCGGGTGGTCGGACGTTCGGCATCCACGATCTTCGTACGGGACCGGCCGATGCCGCCGAGCCCGCCGGCCAGGGAACGCTGGGCCTGCCTGCCGGTCCACAGGAAGAACCCGACCAGCAGGAGCAGCGGCAGGAAGCTCAGGAGGACCGACAGGAAGGACGTCCCGGTCCGGGTGGCCTTCACCTCGACGTTCTTCGACTCCATGCGGTCGAGAACTCCCTGGGTGTTCAGCGCTGTCGGGACCTGAGAGGTGAAGCTGGTTCCGTCCTTGAGTGTTCCGGTGACGCCACCCTTGTCGTTGATGGTGACAGCCTGTACCTTGCCGGTGTCCACCTGCTGCGTGAACTGGGTGAAGCTGTATGAGGTCGTCTGCTTCGGGAACAGGCTGGGAGCGAACAGCAGGGCCGCTGTGATCACGAAGCCGATGGGCAGCAGCCAGCGGCGCCACTTCGGCGGAGGTGTGGGCGCGGGCTTGGGCGGGGTTTCCCGGGGCGGCCCGGAGCGCGCCGAGGTCGACAGATGTCGCCGGGTGCTCCGGTGAAGGCTGGCCTTTGAGATCATTTATGGTTGCTCCTGCCTGTGGTGACATCCGGGTGAGCACCAGCGGGAGCCGCTTGCGCGCTGTCGCGTCCGGCTCGGGCGCTGTATACCCCTTTCAACGCATGAACGAGCCGTCAGGCTTCATGGGCATCCTCCGCCAGCTCGTCCGGCCCCGGCTGGTCGCCGGGAATTGTTCCGGCGGCCGGACGGCGGGCATGCTTG
>NZ_CAAAFT010000172.1:3915-4753 GCF_900634765.1 Candidatus Protofrankia californiensis
GTCCGGCCCCGGCTGGTCGCCGGGAATTGTTCCGGCGGCCGGACGGCGGGCATGCTTGTACGGGCGTTGCGGCCTGTTGTGGCGCACACTGGGCAGGCATCCGGGGCTTGTCCCGACGACGGGAAGTGAATCAGTGCGGATCAGGCGGAAGGGCGACGCTGTTCTGATCACCCGTGCGGTGCCGTCCCGCCCGGAGGAGATCCGGCGACGCCAGCGCCGATACGTGATCTCGATGATGTTCCGTACCGTCTGCCTGATCCTCGCCGTGGTCGCGCTGCACGGCTGGCTGCGGTTCGGTGCCGTGATCATCGCTGTTGTCATGCCGTGGCTGGCGGTGGTCTTCGCCAACGGCGGCCCGCCGGTCCCGCGGGAGAGCCCGTCCCTGTACGTTGCGTCGCACCGGTCCGCGGACAGGCCGCCACCGGCCCTGCAACCAGCCCACCATGAGGTTGTTGACGGCGTCGTCGACGGGGAGGGCTGGGACGTCGACGCCGCCGAGCGGGTCGACCACGCAACCCGATCGCGTGGGTGACGCGGTTTGGCATGGGTGACGCGGGATCCCGCGTGGACGATGTGGATCACGTGGGTGCGGATCACGTGGGTTACGTGAGCTTCCTGACCGACTACGGACTCGCTGACGGGTTCGTGGCGGCCTGCCACGGGGTGTTGCTGCGTCACGCTCCCGGTGTACGCCTCATCGACATCAGCCACCTGGTGCCTGCCGGCGACGTGCGGCGAGGGTCGGTCGTGCTCGCCCAGACGGTCGGTCACCTGCCTGTCGCGGTGCACCTTGCGGTCGTCGACCCGGGAGTTGGTACCTCCCGGCGGGCGCTGGTCG
>NZ_CAAAFT010000173.1:0-2031 GCF_900634765.1 Candidatus Protofrankia californiensis
GAGGTGCTCACCGTCGACACCTATGGCAATGTCCAGTTGGCCGCGGATACGGCCCTGCTGGCTTCGGCCGGGATGCGGCCCGGCCGCATGGTCCGGATCGCCGTGGGTGCCTTGGTGACCACAGTCCTGTTCGGGGTCACCTTCTCCTCGGTGGCTCCAGGTGAGCTCGTCGTCTACGTCGATGCTGCGGGCCTGGTGGCGCTCGCGGTCAACAGGGGCAGCGCCGCCGAGCGCCTGGCGGTCACGGCCGGGGATCTTCTCCGGCTGGCGGCGGTGCGCCCGTCGCCCTCCTGAACCTCCCACGCCCGCGCCACCTGTTCCGTCTACATCAGCTTTCTTCGTTCTCTTCGCTTTCTTCGCTCGATTCATTCGCTTCGTCGTGCCGACCGCTGGGGCAGGAGATTCCGGGCGCGGCCGGGCGGGTTCCGGTCGGGCGGATTCCCGGGTCAGCAGAAGCCCGGAATCGCCAGCCAGGCCGATCCCTGCAGGGGTGCGTCGTCGCGCAGCACAATTCCCTCGATCTTCCCGTACGGCCGGTCGGCCGCATGAAAGACAATGTTGGGATTATCCAGCCCGAAGGGCGTCAGATCGACCGGGAAGTGGTGCTTGTTCGGCATGGACATCCGGATTTCGGCCACTTCGGTGTGCGCGGTGAGGACCTCCCGGCCCATGGCGTACAGTGTCTGCTGCAGCGCGCTGCTGTGTACCTGGGCGAACGTCTCGAGCAGTGTCGCCCGGATGCTCGGGAAGAGTCTGTCGAATCCGACGTCGGCGTTCGTGTACCGCCAGCGGGCGGTGATCTCGGTCGCCAGGATGCGGTCGTCCGTTTCGGCCAGTGTGGTATACCTGTCCCGTATGAATCCCCGGAATTCCGATCCGGTCGACTTCAGTACGATCAGGCCGGCTATCCCGGAAACAACGTGCGGTGTGTCCCGGTCGAAAGTCACCGCCGTCGTCCGGTATTCGCAGCCGGTGCGGGAGAATGCGTGTTCGTGCCCTCCGCCGCCGACCTCGATCCGTTGCCAGCCGTATTCCTCGATCTCCACCCGCGCGCCGGTGACCCACGGACCGGATCCGGCGAAGTGCCGGGCGAGCCGCAGGCCGAACTCCTCGATCTCGCCGATACCGTGCTGGCGGGCGAAGGCGTAGACGGTGTTCTTCTGGGCGTCGGTCGTCAGTATGTGGCTGTTGTCCCCGTCGACGTGCGCGCCGGTGAAGTCGCCCCACAACGCCGACGAGACGCTGATGTCCCTGATCCGGTGAACCGGTGTCGAACGGTCTACGTGGACGAGCCTGACTTCCGCCTTTCCGTACTGGTTGCGACCGAGAACGATTGCCATCGCGCCTCCGCGGTTGGGGATCGGAACCTTTTTCGGGCCGGACTGTCGGCCGGTGCGCCCGCCCGAGGTGACGTTACCCGCGCTCCGTTCGGGTAACTGATCGTGACTTCCCGACACGGATGGGACGTGTCCTGCCCCGGTCGTCCAAATCGGTCGTCGACCGGACGCAACCTTTGAAAGCACTCAAGCGTCGGATGGGCTGATGAGGGAGGGGCTATGAAGTACTCGCGGGGAAGGCTACTCTCCGCATTCGAGCGTTGTACCAATGGTTATCGTCGTCCGTTTGACACCGGCCATTTCAATGATCAATGCGTCATCGGTCCGGCCACTGGGTACGGTCCGGCTGTGAATGAGTGGGAGTCACTCAAGACGGGTCGGCCAATGGGGCGGGTTCGCGTCCCGGTCCGCCGCACCCCGGCCTCTCGTTCCGCGGCCGGTCAGGTATCGTCCGATCCGCAAGGCCCCCGGGCGCGCGATAAGGGCTGTGACCGGGCGCCCTTTGGACGGATGGATGCCCGGGGTCTCCGGGCACGCGGAAAGCGATACAATCGCGCTTCCTTTGGCTGGGTAGATCTTCGGGGACCTCACGAGGTATGGGGGCTCCGCCTGAGGGGCGTATCCACCTCGCATCGACCGCTCATATCGACCGTCGGCGCGGCGATACTCGCCTGTATCGCCCTGACCTCGTGTT
>NZ_CAAAFT010000173.1:2560-5766 GCF_900634765.1 Candidatus Protofrankia californiensis
CGGCCGGACGGGAGTTCGGCTCCCGGTCTCACCGCGCCGACCGCGGCGGCACCACAGATCGTCATCACACCTTCGGACCGCTCCCGGGACGTGGCGCTCACCAGCACCGTGGTGGTGCGGAGCGACGCCCCATTGCAATCGGTGACCGTGACACGGGGTGCAAGCAAATCGCAGGACACCACCGCCGGTGTGCTGGCCGGTCAGCTTTCCGCGGACGGCAGGAGCTGGACGTCCACCGGCGGGCTCTTCGCCGACACGCAGTACCAGGTGTCGGCGAAGACGTCCACGGTAAATGGCATATCGGGCACCGTGGACGCGGCAGCCACCTTCACCACGGCAAATCCGGAGAAATCCTTCAAGGTGTCGTGGGAACCGGTCGCCGGGCAGACCGTCGGCATAGGAACACCCGTCACGCTGACCTTCAGCGCACCGGTTTCCGACCGGGCGGCCGTTCAGCGGCGTCTGGTGGTAACCACCGATCCACCGGTCAACGGCGCCTGGAACTGGGCGTCGGACCGTGTCGTGCGCTGGCGCCCGCAGCAGTACTGGAAGTCGGGGACCCGGGTCCACGTCGAGGCGAACCTCGCCGGTCTGGACGTCGGCGGCAAGCGGTTCGGGGTGAAGGACCGGGCCATGGATTTCGTCATCGGCTCGGCCCAGATCAGCTACGTCGACGCCGCGACCCACACGATGAAGGTATATCGGGACGGCGTCCTGCAACGGACCCTGGCAGTCAGTCTCGGCAAGTCCTCGTCACCGACCATGAGCGGCCCCCACAACGTCCTCGGCATCGCCCCGACGGTGATAATGGACTCCGCGACGGTCGGCATTCCAAAGGGTGATCCGGACTATTACTACGAGACCGTCCAGTGGAACGTGCAGTTCACCAGCGGAGGCGAGTACGTCCATTCGGCGCCGTGGTCGGTCGGCGCGCAGGGGGAGGACAACGTCTCGCACGGCTGCGTGAACGCTTCGCCGGCGGACGCCGAGTGGTTCTACCGGTTCAGCCGGGTGGGTGACATCGTTGACGTGCGGAACACCGGGCGTCCCCCGGACACCTCCCAGCTCGGCAACGAGTGGTCGATCTCCTGGCAGCGGTGGACCGCGGGCAGCGCGCTGCCACCGGCCACCGAGACCACCGGGGCGCCGCCGGCGGGCGCGGGTATGGTCGGCGCGGCAGCCAGCCCGCCACCGACGACCCGGTCCTGACGGCAGGGGCCGCACACTCGACCGTCCGGCCGGCGCCGAGGGGGCACCGGCCGGACGGGAACCATCAGGGAAGCGACGATCTCCCGGAATGGTTGAGGTGAAGGCTGCCCCAACCAAGCCACCCGGGAGATTCGCGCGAACAGCAACCCGTCCGACCACGGCGGCTCCGCCCGGCCGTGGCCACGGTCAGCCCGCCAGCCGGCGTCCCAGCAACGCTGGCTGCGCCGGCTGGCGGGGCATGTCCTCCGGTACCGGCGCAACGTCGCCCTGGCCTTCGGCGCGGCGGTGTTCGCAACCGTGCTTGCCGCGATCACTCCACTGATCGAACGCGGGGTGGTCGACAACGTCGTGGTCGATCACCGACATCCGCTCGCGCCCTACGTGGTCGCGCTGCTCGCCGCCGGAGCGCTGCGCTTCGCCGCGAGCTTCGTCCGCCGCTTCGTCGGCGGACGTCTCGCCCTGGACGTCCAGTACGACCTGCGGGACGCGGTGTTCGCCGCACTCGCGCGTTTCGACGGCGTCCGCCAGGACGCGATGCGGACCGGCCAGATCGTCAGCCGGTCCATCTCGGACGTCACCGCCATCCAGGGACTGCTGTCGTACCTGCCGTGGCTGAGTGGCAACCTCCTGCTGCTCGTGATCGCCATTGTGATCATGATGGCGCTTTCCCCGCTGCTCACCCTGCTCGCCCTCGCCGTCGGACCGCTGCTGCTCCTCATCGGGCTGCGGGCGCGGCTGACCGTCTTCCCGGCGACCTGGGCGGCCCAGCAGCAGGCCGGTGAGGTCGCCGGGGTGGTGGACGAGGCAGTCGCCGGCGTGCGGGTGGTCAAGGGATTCGGGCAGGAGGACCGGGAGCTGACCAGGCTCACCGTGTCCGCCCGCACCCTGTTCTCGCTGCGTATGCGCGCGGTGACCATCGCCAGCCGGTACATGCCGGCCCTTGGCGCGGTACCGGCCGTCGGGCAGGTCGGGGTGCTGGCGCTGGGCGGATGGCTGGCGCTGCGCGGCAGCATCAGCCTGGGTACCTTCCTCGCCTTCAGCACCTATCTCGGTGAGCTCGTCGCGCCGACGCGCATGCTCGCGAACCTGCTGACGGTCGGGCAGCAGGCCCGGGCCAGCGCCATCCGGGTCTTCGAGGTCATCGACACCCGTCCGGTCGTGACCGAACGACCGGGGGCGATCAGTCTCGGGCGGGTCCGGGGGGCGATCGAATTCGACAATGTCACCTTCGGCTACACCCGGGATCGTCCGGTGCTCGACGGATTCTGCCTGCGGGTCGAGCCCGGTCAGACCCTCGCCCTGGTCGGGGCGTCCGGGTCGGGCAAGTCGACGGTGGCCGCGTTGCTGTCCCGTTTCTACGACGTCGGCGTCGACTCCGGTGCCGTACGCATCGACGGCCACGACGTCCGGGAGCTGACCATGGCGTCGCTGCGAGCCCAGATCGGGATGGTGTTCGAGGACAGCTTCCTGTTCTCCGACACGGTCCGCGCCAACATCGCCTACGGCCGTCCGGACGCCGGCGACACCGAGATCCTCACCGCGGCGCGGGCCGCCTGGGCGGACGGCTTCATCCGGGATCTTCCCGACGGCTACGACACGGTCGTGGGCGAGCAGGGGCTGACGCTGTCGGGCGGGCAGCGCCAGCGGATCGCGCTGGCCCGCGCTCTGCTCACCGACCCACCCATTCTGATCATGGACGATGCGACGTCCGCGGTCGACGTCCGGGTCGAGGCCGAGATCCACGCGGCCCTGCGGCAGATCATGCGGGGGCGGACCACCCTGCTGATCGCTCATCGTCGTTCCACGCTCCACCTGGCCGACCGGATCGCGGTTGTCGACGCCGGTCGCCTGGTCGACGTCGGCACCCACGAGGAGCTGACCGCCCGGTGCCCGCTGTACACGTTGTTGCTGTCCGGACCGAGCCTCGACCGGGTGGGCGCCGACCAGGAGCGGACGGGCACCGACCAGGACCGGTCAGGCGCCGACCAGTCGATCAT
>NZ_CAAAFT010000173.1:5791-7039 GCF_900634765.1 Candidatus Protofrankia californiensis
GCGGCCACGCCCCGTCCACGGCCGATCCCCGACCGTCGCGTGGCCGCCGGCCCGGACGGACCGCGGTCGATCGGCGCCGTGCGCGGCGGCCGGGGAGCAGGGTTCGGCGGGGGTCCCCTCGCCGACGCCCCGGCCACCCCCGAGCTGCTCGCGCGGGTGGAGGAACTCCCGCCCGCGACTGAGCCGGTCCGAGTGAGCGAAACCGACGCCGCGGCGCCCGACCCGGCGTTCTCGCTGCGCCGTCTCCTGCGCGCGGTACACGGACTGCTCGCCTTCGGCCTGCTGCTGGTCGCCCTGGACGCGGTTGCGGGCCTGGCCATGCCCGCGCTGGTGCGCCACGGCGTCGACGCGGGTGTGTCCACGGGTGCCGGGTCGGTGCTGTTCGCCATCTCCGCCGTGGCGTTGGCCGTGGTCCTCGCGGCCTGGGGCGTGCAGGTCGTCCAGGCCCGGGTGACCGGGCGGATGGGGGAGCGGCTCCTGTTCGTCCTGCGGGTGAAGACCTTCGCCCAGCTTCAGCGGCTCGGCCTGGACTACTACGAACGTGAGCTCTCCGGCCGGATCATGACCCGGATGACCACCGACGTGGACGCCCTGTCGACGTTCCTGCAGACGGGCCTGACGACCGCGGTGGTAGCCGTCGCGTCGTTCGCCGGGATCGGGATCGCGCTGGTCGTGCTGAACGCGCACCTGGCACTGGTCGTGCTCCCCATGCTTCCGGTCGGTGTCGGCGTCACGCTGGTGTTCCGGGCGAAGTCCTCGGCCGCCTACACCGAGTCACGGGAGTGGGTCAGTGCGGTCAACGCCGCGTTGCAGGAGAACCTGGCCGGCATCCGGGTGGTGCAGGCATTCCGCCGGCAGGAGCGTAACCAGGCCGATTTTCGCGCGCTGGCCGAACGGTACCGGCTGTCGCGGATGCGCTCGCAGCGTCTGATCGCCCTCTACTTCCCGTTCATGGAGTTCTGCTCGGAGCTGGCTGCCGCGCTCGTCCTCGGCGCCGGTGCCGGGCTGGTCGCGTCCGGGTCGCTGACCACCGGCGGACTGATCGCCTACCTGCTCTACATCAACCTGTTCTTCTCCCCGATCCAGCAGCTGTCGCAGGTGTTCGACGGCTACCAGCAGGCGAAGGTGGGTCTTCGACGCCTGTCCGACCTGCTGCGCACACCCACGTCCACCCCGGTGTCCCCGGATCCGGCGCCGGTCGGTCGGCTTGCCGGAGAGATCGTGCTCGACGATGTCCGGTTCCAGTAC
>NZ_CAAAFT010000174.1:0-15463 GCF_900634765.1 Candidatus Protofrankia californiensis
CGCCATGATCGTACGGTTGCCCGGGGGGTACCTCCACCCGATCGGGGAGCGCGGCCGGGGCCTGTCGGCCGGGCAGCGTCAACTGCTGGCTCTCGCGCGGGCGGAACTGGCCGATCCCGACATCCTGCTCCTCGACGAGGCCACCGCATCCCTTGACCTGGCCACGGAGGCGGCGGTCACCGAGGCCACCGAGCGGGTCACGCGCCGGCGGACCACGCTGGTGGTGGCGCATCGGCTCACCACCGCCGCCCGCGCCGACCGGGTCGTGGTGATGGACGCCGGTCGAGTCGTCGAGCAGGGCCCCCATACCGAGCTGCTCCGGGCCGGTGGCCGGTATGCGCGGATGTGGGCGGAGTTCAACGGCGCGGACGGGCAGGCGTCCGCCGGCGCACCGGAAGCAGTGATCCCGGATCAGGCCCGCGTCCTCCGCACCACCTGATCCAGGTCACTATGTGTCATCACCGCCCGGGCCACCGGAAACGGATCAGGTGACCCGTGACGGCGACGGAAGCCGACCGGATTACAGATCGGCGTAGAGCGGTTCGTCGGCGATCAGGATCCGCTCCAGCAGCCGCGGAAAGTCGCCGTAGTTGCGTACTCCGTAATGGACGGTGGCGCGATTGTCCCAGAATGGGATCGATCCGGGCCGCCAGGAGAACCGGACCTGGTGTTCCGGCTTCCGGTACTGGTCCAGAACGAGCGTCAGTAGTTCTTTGCTTTCCGACCTGTCGAGCCCGAGAATCGAGGGTCGCTGGGTGAAATTCACCCAGAGAATCTTTTCGCCGGTCTCGCGGTGCACCCGCACGATCGGGTGCGCCACGATCGGGTAGTCGTGGCCCACGCTGTTCAGCGCGGCGCGGAAGTCATGGGCGACGTGGAGACCGGCGAGACGGTCTTTCACGTCGTCGGACAACCCGTCGTAGGCAAGCCCGGCGTCGACCCAGACGGTGTCACCACCGGTATCGGATATGGTGATCGCGCGCAACACGGCCCCCAGGTCGGCACCAGCCGCCAGCTCGTGTCGGAGTGATAGGGGTCCCAGCTGTCGTCGGCGTTCGCCGCGGCGCGGGCCCGCTCATAATCCTTGAGGTCCACCGCCGCTATCCGGTGAATCGGGGTGACCTTGCCGGCGTCGTCCCTGTCGGCATCTTTCGCCGACCCTGGGACAGATTTGCAAACGGATCGCCACAGACCGTGGTAAAGGTTGCCCGTGATGGACGGAAAATCCTCGGCGCCGTCGCCGGGTCCGTCGTCGAGTGTCAGCGACAGGTGGCGCTGGACACGCGTACCAGGTCCACGTAAAGCCGCGCCGTCAGGTCGGCTCCCTGATCCAGGAGCCGATTACAACATGTAAGAGAAGTCCGTGTCCATGACCGGCAGGACCAGGTTTTTGGAGCATGATGGAGGAACTCGACCGCGACGGAGGAACTCGACGAGCTGTCCGGACGGCCGGTCAGTGGCCGCGCAGGATCCACTGATCGTATTCGAGCGCCTCGGTGCCGATGGTGGTGTCGTCGCCGTGGCCGGTGTGCACCACCGTCTCATGCGGCAGTATCAGCAGACGTCTTCTGATCGAGTTCAGCAGGGTCGGGAAGTCGGAGAACGACCGTCCGGTGGCGCCCGGTCCGCCGCGGAAGAGGGTGTCGCCGCTGAACAGGACCGGTTCCCCTCCGATCACCCCGTACAGGCACACGCCGCCGGGGGAGTGCCCAGGGGTGTGCATGACATGCAGCCGGCCGCCTCGCGCGATCGGGATCTGCTGGCCGTCGGCGAGCTGGAGGTCCGGTGGGCGACCCGGGTAGACCGCCTCCCAGAGCATGAGGTCGGCCTGGCACAAGGCGATCGGGGCCTGCACCCGGTCGGACAGCTCCACGGCCGCGTTGATGTGATCATTGTGACCGTGCGTCGCTACGATCATCGACACCCGGCGGCCCTCGATCGCGGCAAGGATCACCGACGGGTCGTGCGCGGCATCGATGACCAGTACCTCGCTGTCGTCCCCGACCAGCCAGATGTTGTTGTCGACAGTGAAGCTCTGGCCGTCGATCAGGAACTCGCCACGGGTGATGATCCGATCGACTCGCACTCCGTCGTGTCTCGCCACGCGTTCTCCGTTCCCGTCGTCCTATGGTCGTCCGGGTGAATCGGACCGGTCACCCGGACCGATCAACCGGACTCGTCCGGACCGATCATCCCCGACTCGCCCGGACCGGTCACCGGCGGACTTATCCTGGATCGGACGCGCCCGTCGCGGGCTGGACGTACATGCCGGTCAGAGCCTAACGACGCTGCGCAGCACGCCGCCCTGCCGCATCCGGGTGAAGGCCTCTTCGACGTCGCCGAGGCCCACGGTCTCGGTCACGAACCCGTCGAGGTCGAGCCGACCCGCCCGGTAGAGATCGATCAGGATCGGGAAGTCCCGGCTGGGTAGGCAGTCGCCGTACCAGGACGATTTCAGCGAGCCCCCACGGCTGAACACCTCGATCATCGGGAGCTCGAGGGTCATCGACGGGTCGGGGACTCCGACGAGGACGAGCCGCCCGGCGAGATCCCGGGCGAAAAACGCCTGCCGGTAGGTCTCCGGGTGGCCGACCGCTTCGATGACCACATCAGCGCCGTTACCTTCGGTGAGCGACCTGATCATCTCCACCGGGTCGAGGTCACGTGCGTCAATGGTGTGAGTGGCGCCGAACCGGCGTGCCCATTCCAGCTTGCGTGGGTCGATGTCGACCGCGATGATCTTTCTGGCGCCTGCGAGGGCCGCCCCGGCGATGGCGGCGTCCCCCACGCCTCCGCAACCGAACACGGCGACTGTCTCACCCCGGGTGACCCCACCGGTGTTGACCGCTGCGCCGAAACCGGCCATCACCCCACAGCCGATCAGCCCGGCGGCCTCCGGGCGTGCCGCCGGGTCGACCTTCACGCACTGGCCGGCCGCCACGAGGGTCGCTTCGGCGAAGGCCCCGATGCCCAGCGCCGGTGACAGTTGCCGGCCGTCGGCCGCCAGCGTCATCGGCTGGGTGGCGTTGCGGGAGTCGAAGCAGTACCACGGCCTGCCTCGCAGGCAGGAGCGGCAGGTCCCGCAGGGCGCCCGCCAGGCGATCACCACGTAGTCGCCGGGCACGGGCGAGGTGACCCCGTCGCCCACGGCCTCGACGACCCCGGCGGCCTCGTGGCCGAGGAGGAAGGGGTAGTCGTCGTTGATGGCGCCCTCGCGGTAGTGCAGATCGGTGTGGCAGACGCCGCACGCCTGGACCCGTACCCGAGCCTCCCCCGGCCCCGGCTCGGGGACGACTATCTCGGTCAGGACGACGGGGGCGCCCTTCTCGAGGGACACCACACCGCGCACAGTCACCGAACCCGCTGCCGAACCCATCGCCATGCTCCCGTCGTCGTCGACCGTCAGTGACCCAGGGGCCCAGGCCGCCTGGGTGTGCGAAACAAACATGATCGCGCCGCCCTTGGCTGTCCAGGCGCGTTCAGCCAATCACTGTTCGCAACGGCCCGGCAATTCCCGCCGGCGAGAACGCGTCCTGGTATCACTACTAACTGTTACCAAGCGCTATCTGTCGCTACCGGTGGAACCCGGCCGGGGCCGGACCGGAACATCGGCTGTGGAGGGCCGGGGCGGCCTACCCGGCGCCATGCTCCCGCTCAACTATCGGTACGCTCCTGACGGTCCGCTTCTGCTCTCCGCGCACGGATCCGCAAGAAGGGAGCAGGTCCCTCGACATGACCGCCGATACTTCGCCGATGGCGGCCCAGGTACGCCACCCGTACGGGCGGATGACCGTCGGGGATCCAGCGCTGCCCGATGACGGCCGACTCGACGGTGCCGACGTCCCCTCCGGCCTGAACGCCGGTGAGATCGGTCCCACCGGACGCCCGTTGCCCGTCTTTCCCGCACCACCTCTGTTGTCGACTCACGGGCCCGCCTGGGTGGTCGCCATGTGCAACCAGAAAGGCGGCGTTGGTAAGACGACGAGCACGATCAATCTCGGTGCCGCGCTCGCCGAATACGGTCGCCGTACCCTGCTGGTCGACTTCGACCCGCAGGGCGCGCTGTCGGTCGGGCTCGGTATCAATCCGATGGTGCTCGAACGCACCGTGCACGATCTCCTGCTCGGCGCCGAGTCCGAGATCGGTGAGGTGATAGTCCCGACCCAGGTCGACGGCCTGGATCTGCTGCCGAGCAACATCGACCTGTCGGCCGCGGAAATGCTGCTCGTCACGGAGGTCGGCCGGGAGCACACCCTGGCCCGTGCCCTGGCACCGGTCCGCTCGGTCTACGACGTGATCCTCATTGACTGCCAGCCGTCCCTGGGTCTGCTGACCGTGAACGCCCTGACCGCCGCCGACGCCGTCATCGTGCCGCTGGAGTGCGAGTACTTCGCCCTGCGCGGCGTCGCCCTGCTGCTGGACACCATCGACAAGGTGCGTGACCGGTTGAACTCCCGCCTGGAACTCGCCGGCATCCTGGCCACCATGTACGATGCGCGGACCCTGCATGCACGGGAAGTGCTGGCGAGGGTGGTGGAACGCTTCCCGGACGAGGTCTTCCACACGGTGATCAACCGGACGGTACGCTTCCCGGAGACCACCGTGGCCGGTGAGCCGATCACTACCTACGCGCCCACGTCCGTGGGTGCGGACGGATATCGGCGGCTGGCCCGCGAGCTGATGATCAGGCATGCGACCCGGTCCGCGGCGGGGTGAGGAGCCGGGCGAGCGGGGGTGGCCGGTGATCGGGATGCGGACGTTCGGGAAGCGGGACGGGATAAGGAACCTGTAGAGGCGTGCTGTTCTACCTGGCCGAACCCGCGGCGCTTCTGGGGATCGTTCTCGCGCTCCTCATCGGGATCTACGTTCATGACGGCGCGCAGGTCGTTGCCGCAAGGCTGCTGCGGGATCCCAGCCCGCTGCGCAGCGGGCGCCTGACGGCATCGCTGAAACACCGCGTCAGCCCTTTCAGCGCGGTCGCGATGCTCATCGCCGGTGTCGGATGGACCGAGCCGATTCCCATGAACGACGTGTGGCGCAAACGACGGTTCCACGTGGCCGCGGCGGTGCTGGCCGGTCCGCTGGCCTACCTGCTGCTCGCCTTCGTCTCGATCGTCGGATTCAAGTTCGTCTCCGAACCGCTCCTGCTCGTCGAAGGCGACCGCATCCTGAAGGTCGCCGGCGCGGGCGGTTTTCCCGCCCGGCTGCT
The DNA here is from genome assembly GCF_900634765.1 of Candidatus Protofrankia californiensis. NCBI lineage: Bacteria > Bacillati > Actinomycetota > Actinomycetes > Frankiales > Frankiaceae > Protofrankia > Candidatus Protofrankia californiensis. Next base: position 5,210 of record NZ_CAAAFT010000174.1, read on the forward strand.
GCTGTGGATGGCGGGCACGTTCGGGTCGTTGTTCATCCTGAGCCTCATCCCGGTCCCTCCCGCGGACGGCGGGCGGGTGCTGTTCCTGCTCGGCCCGCAGACGCCGAGCTGGCACCGGGCCCACTACCAACTTCGCGAGAACAACGTCGGCATCGTCATCCTGCTGGTGATCCTCCTGCTGCCGGTGCTGTTCGTGTCGTTCCCCTCGGTCGTCGGCCAGCTCATCCTGCCGCTGCTGCGGGGTCTGGGCAGGATTGTCAACATCGACGTCGCCCTCGGTTGAACGCCTGCTTCGGATTGTCCGTGCGGTTCAGATCGTCCGCCCGGCCGTCCCCGCACCCCACGGGCAACCGGCTCCGCTCGAACGGACGTGCGGTCCGGGACGGCTCGCGACGCGGCGGCGGTAGCGTCGTGTTATGGCACGGACCGGGACATCTCCTCGACCGATCGTGACTGCGCTGGTGCCCGAAGTCACGGTGCCCGAAGCTGCGGCGCCGACCGGCCGTGGCGGGTCCGGCAACGCCTTCGTGGTCGAGCTCGCCAACTTCAGCGGACCGTTCGACCTGCTGCTGTCCCTGATCGCCAAGCACAAGATGGACGTCACCGAGGTTGCGCTCTCCCAGGTCACCGACGAGTTCGTGGCCCACATCCGTCGGTTGGGCCCCGGTTTCGACCTCGGGCAGGCCACCGAGTTCCTGGTGATCGCCGCGACCCTGCTCGACCTCAAGGCGGCCCGTCTGCTGCCAGGGGCGATCTCCGAGGATGAGGCGGAGGACCTCGCCCTGCTGGAGGCCCGTGACCTGCTGTTCGCCCGGTTGCTGCAGTACAAGGCATACAAGGAGGCGTCGGTTCTGTTCGTGGGCCTGATGGCCCTCGAAGCTCGCCACGTCCCCCGGGCCGTGCCGTTGGAACCGCGCTATGCGCAGGCTCTCCCGGAGGTGCAGATCGGTATCGGACCGGTCGAGCTCGCCCGGCTCGCGGCACGGTTGCGGGAACCTCCGCCGCCTCCGCAGGTCGCCACCGACCACGTCCACCTGCCGAGGATCAACATCCGCGAGCACATGCTCGCCGTGATCGAGAAATTGCGCGAGGTCGGTAGCGCGTCGTTCCAGGCGCTGTGCGCGGACTGCCGGCAGACAATCGAGGTGGTCGCGCGTTTCCTCGCCCTCCTCGAGCTCTTCCGGGAAGGCCGGGTCGCCTTCTCCCAGGAGGTTCCCCTGGGAGAATTGACAGTACGGTGGGTGGCCGATTCCGAGCCCTCGGGGTCCGCGGAGTCGACGCCGGTCCGGGGTGCGGCGGACGGCGTGCACAGCGTGCACAGCCCCGGCATCGGCGCCGACGATCCCGACGGCGGCAGTGACACCGACAGCACCGACAGCACCGGGAACACCGGGAACACCGGCAGTACTGAGAGCACCGACAGTACTGACAGCACAGACAAGGCCGAGATCGGCAGAAGCCGGAAACGAGGATCACGACCGCGATGACAGGGGAAGCGGATCCGGTCGCCGGTCTCGAAACCGTGGGGGCCGACATCCCGGGTGAGGGTGGGCGGAGCGTGGACGACGACGTACCGCGACCGCCGTTGCCCGCTCTCGTCGAGGCGATCCTGATGGTCGCGGAGAACCCGGTCCCGATCACCGAGATCGCGGTATGCCTGGGTGTTCCCGCCGCCGAGATCGAACGTGTCGTCGTCGAGCTGGCCCTGGGGTACATCGCCGACGGCCGTGGCTTCAGCCTGCGTGACGTCGGTGGCGGCTGGCGTTTCTACACCAGCGAGGCGTGCGCCTCCTGGGTCGAGCGGTTCGTCCTCGCCGGCCAGAGCCCGAAACTGTCCCAGGCGGCGCTGGAGACCCTGGCGGTCGTCGCCTATCAGCAGCCGGTCAGCCGTGGGCGGATCTCGGCGGTACGGGGTGTGTCCGCCGACGGGGTGATCCGTACCCTGACCGCCCGCCGGCTGGTCGAGGAGGCCGGTACCGACCCCGACAGCGGCGCCACGCTGTACCGGACCACCGACTACTTTCTGGAACGGATGGGTCTGCGGCATCTCGACGAGCTGCCTCCGCTGGCCCCGCTGCTGCCCGGCATCGCCGACGTGGATGACATTGAGAGCCCGTGACAGGCTCGCGGACAGGGCGGAGGCCCATGACAACCGGTGACGCGAATGCTGAGGGCGTCCGCCTGCAGAAGGTGCTTGCCGCGGCCGGGGTCGGTTCCCGCCGGCACAGCGAGGAGCTGATCGCCGCGGGTCGGGTGCGGGTGGACGGCCGGGTGGTCGAAGCGCAGGGTATGCGGGTCGATCCGCAGACCGCGATCATCGAGGTCGACGGTGAACGCGTTGTGACCAGGACGGGCCTGGTGCACCTGGCGTTGAACAAGCCCGTCGGAGTGCTGTCGGCGATGTCGGACGACCGCGGCCGGCCGACCGTCGCGGACCTCGTCGCCGACGCGGGCCCGGGGCTGTTCCACGTCGGGCGTCTGGACGCCGACAGCGAGGGTCTGCTGCTGGTGACCAACGACGGGGAGCTGGCCCACCGGCTGTCGCATCCGTCGTTCGGTGTCGCCAAGACCTACCTGGTCGAGATCGCCGGGCCGGTCGGCCGGGACGTTCCCCGGCGGTTGCGCCAGGGGGTCGACCTCACCGATGGTCCGGTGAGGGTGGACGCCGTCCGGATCGTCAGTTCGGCCGGTTCGCGTGTCATGCTCGAGATCACACTGCACGAGGGGCGCAACCGGGTGGTGCGCCGCCTGATGGACGCCGTCGGCCACCCCGTGCGCCGGCTGGTGCGGACCCGGATAGGTCCTGTGTACCTCGGCTCGCTGCGGGTGGGCCGGACCCGGCACCTGTCGAGGGGCGAGGTCGGCGCCCTCTACCGCGAGGTCGACCTGTAGGAACGCCGTTGCGGCGGCGAACACGGCTATGGCAGCGGAACGTGCCTGCGGGCGCGAACGGGGTCGCGGGGAGTGTTCTCGGGCCTCGGCTTGGGCGACCCGGCCCAGCGGGGGGAGGGAGGGGGAGAAGGCCCGGGAGAACGCGGGAGAAACCGTGGTCGACCCGCGGAAACACCCAGGACCTGTCCGGGAACTATGGTGGCGCGGTGGCTGTCACATCCGGCGCATCTCGATCCCCCCGACACCGGCCACCACCGCCTCGGGTGGGGATCGTCGGCTCCGGGCTGATCGGCACCAGCATCGGGCTGGCATTAACTGGCGGCGGTGTTGACGTCCTGCTGGCCGACATCGACGCCGAGCAGGTGAAGGTTGCCGAGGTCATGGGTGCCGGCCGTCCCTGGCACGGGGAACCCGTCGGGCACGCGGTGATCGCCGTCCCCCCGCACGCGGTCGCGGGGGAACTGCGGCGGTTGCAGCGGGCCGGACTCGCCGAGACCGTCAGTGACGTCGCGAGCGTGAAGGCCAGACCGATCGTCGAGGCCGTGCAGGCGGGGTGTGACCTCTCGGCGTGGTGTCCGGCGCATCCGATCGCCGGACGGGAGCGAGGTGGTGCGGCCTCGGCCCGTGCCGACCTGTTCGCCGAGCGGACGTGGGTCGTGTGCCCGCTGCCGCACACCTCGCCGGCCGCGCTGGAGGCCACGGTCGCGATCGCCCATGCCTGTGGCGCCACGCCGGTGCACACGACCGCGGATCGGCATGACCAGGCGATGGCTGCCCTGTCCCATCTGCCGCAGGTGGTTGCGAGTCTGCTCGCCGCAGCCACGCCCGATCTCGCCGCCGGCGAGCTGGCCCTGGCCGGTCAGGGATTCCGGGACGTGACGCGTCTGGCGGACAGCGACCCTGGCCTGTGGTCGTCGATCCTGGAGGGTAACCGCGGTCCGGTCGCAGCCCAGGCTCGCAGCCTGACCGCGCAGCTCGCGCGGCTTGCCGACGTCCTCGACCGGGGCAGTGAACAGGAGGTCGTCCTGGCGGTCCGCACGCTCATGACCAGCGGCAACGCCGGTCGGGCGCTGCTGCCCCGCAAGGCCGGTGCGGTGTCGCGGCCGTGGGCGTGGGCGTGGGTGGGGGTGGTGCTCGCCGATCGGCCCGGCCAGCTGGGCGCCCTGTTCACCGCGATCGGCGACTGGCAGATCAATGTCGAGGACATTGCCGCGTTCGAGCACAATCTCGACGCTCCGGCCGGCATCGTTGAGCTCGCTGTTTCGCCGGACATCGTCGACGCTCTGCTGGATCGGTTGGCCGCGGCCGGGTGGACCGCCTATCGCCGCTCATGAGCGCCATCCTTCCCGGATGGAACGCCGCCCTTCCCGGATGGGCGGCCCCGGGTAGCCTGAGCCGGGTTGACCGCATCGGCGCCGGCTTGGGTGATCATCCGGGTCGGGTCGGTTTCACCGCGTCGGTTGCCGACGGGTTTCTGGTGTAGACGGGTTTGTGGTTCTGGTGCTGTTGTCGCGTCTGGACGGAGGAAACGGTGGAACACGACCGCGGTTCCCGCGAGCCGGTGGTTGCGTCGGCTACCGGTGAGCAGGAGGTGCCCACAGGCGGCGAAGGCCGTCGCGCCGGGCCCGGTGAGCCCTGGCGGCCCGACGGGCCCGACCCGGCTGCGCCGCCGCCGCAACGGGTGGTCCGCGACGGATTCGTCATCGCCGTGGACGGGCCGGGAGGGTCGGGCAAGAGCACTGTCGCCCGGGAGATCGCTCGGCGGCTCGGCCTGCGGTATCTCGACACGGGTGCGATGTACCGGGCAGTGACCCAGGTTGCCCTGGAGAGCCGGATCGACATCGAAGATCACAATGCGGTCGCCGAGCTCGCGGAGCGGGCGGTGCTCACGGTCGGTACCAGCCCGGACAATCCGGCGATCGCGGTGAACGGCGAGGCGGTGGACGACAAGATCAGGACCAGGGCGGTGACCAACGCGGTGAGCGCGGTGGCCGCGGTGCCCGCCGTTCGCCGGCGTCTGGTCGCCCGCCAGCAGCAGATCATCGCTGAGGCGTCGCCGGTGGGCATAGTGGTGGAGGGTCGCGACATCGGTTCGGTCGTCGCCCCGCACGCCCCAGTCAAGGTGTTCCTGACCGCGTCGACCGAGGTCCGGGCGTTGCGGCGGTCGCATCAGCTGGGGGAGAAGGGCATCGACGACGTGGCCCGCACCCTCGCCGAACTCGACCGCCGGGACGTCCTGGACAGCACCCGCGCCGCGGACCCGTTGGCCGTCCCCGACGACGCGATAGTGCTCGATTCGACCGGGCTGTCCGTCCAGGACGTCGTGGACGAGGTTCTCCGACACTGTGAACGGGTATCGGCCCGCGCGTCATGACGATCGAAGGCCCGGACAGCACCAGCCCTGACCGCAGGCGGCCGCCCGCTGTGGCGCCGCACCGCGGAGCGGCGTCCCGGCCGTACAACGATGTCCTTCACAAGGTGTTCAAACCACCGTTTCGTCTGGTTCTGAACAGGGTTGTCATGCATCTGAGGCTCGAAGGGCTGGACCGGATCCCGGCTACCGGCCCCTTGATCTTTGCGGGTAATCACAGCAGCCTGCTGGACGGGCCCCTGGTCGTGATCGAGGCGCCGCGTACGGTCCGATGCCTGGTGAAGTCCGAGATGTACAAGGGTGTCCTCGGTCGGCTGCTGCGCATGTCCGGCCAGATCCCGATCGACCGCGGCCGACCCGACCGGTCCGCATTACACACCGCACTCGACGAGCTGTCGCGTGGCGGTGCGATCGGGGTGTTCCCGGAGGGGACCCGGGGCAGCGGCGAGGTGGAGAACGTGCAGCACGGTATCGCCTACCTGGCCGTTCACGGTCGATGCCCGGTGGTGCCGGTCGCGTGTATCGACACGGGTCGGGTCCTGCCGAGGGGGGCGCGTTGGCCGCGGCGCTCCGTCCACGCGCGGATGGTCTTCGGACATCCGTTCGAGGTGGAGATCCCTGCCAACCCGCGGTCACGGCGGGCGTTGGCGGCGGTGGCCGAGGACATCCGGATCAAGATCGCAGACCATCTGGCCCAGGCCCGCCTGCCGCCTGGGTCGTAGGCGGCCCGGGCGCGTCAGGAGCATGGTCGCGCTGCCTCCGGCCATCGGGACGAGCCGTCGGCGGGACCGAGGCGATCCCGAGCCGACCAGATCTGACAGACCGCAGAGATCATAGAGATCGCAGAGACGAGGACGTTGTGAGTGTGGCTTCGCAGGCGCCGCAGGACGAGGCCGGACACCGGTCCGACTCCGACGACCGCCAGCCGGTACTGGCGGTCGTCGGACGTCCCAATGTCGGCAAGTCGACGCTGGTGAACCGGATACTCGGCCGGCGGGCCGCGGTCGTCGAGGACGTCCCCGGAGTGACCCGGGACCGCGTCGCCTATGACGCGACCTGGAACGGCCGGCGTTTTGTGGTGGTTGACACCGGCGGCTGGGAGCCGGACGCGCACGGGTTGGCGGCCCGGGTCGCCGAGCAGGCGCGCGCCGCTTTGGACACCGCCGACGCGGTGCTGTTCGTGGTCGACGCCACCGTCGGGGCCACCGACGCGGACGAAGCCGTCGCGCGCGTGCTGCACCGGTCGGGACTGCCGGTGGTCCTCGCGGCGAACAAGGTCGACGACTCCCGCGGCGAAGCCGACGCCACCGCGTTGTGGAGCCTCGGGCTCGGTGAGCCGCATCCCGTCTCGTCCCTGCACGGCCGGGGCAGCGGGGACCTGCTCGACGCCGTGCTCGAAGCCCTCCCGCCGGCGCCCCGGGAACGCTTCGAGGAGGTGGACGGGCCGCGGCGGGTTGCGCTGCTGGGCCGGCCGAACGTCGGCAAGTCCAGCCTGCTCAACCGGTTGGCCGGCACGCAGCGGTCGCTGGTGCACGACGTCGCCGGTACCACCCGTGACCCGGTTGACGAACTGGTGACGGTCGGGGGGGAGACCTGGAAGTTCGTCGACACTGCGGGCCTTCGGCGGCGGGTCCGGGAGGCCAGCGGCGCGGAGTACTACTCGTCGTTGCGTACCGCGGCCGCGCTTGAAGCCGCGGAGGTCGCGATCGTCCTGTTGGACGCCAGTGAGCCGCTCACCGAACAGGACCAGCGGGTGATCACCATGGTGCTCGAGGCCGGACGGGCCCTGGTGCTGGCGTTCAACAAGTGGGACCTGCTCGACGAGGACCGCAGGCTCACCCTGGAACGGGAGATCATCCGGGATCTGGGCCGGGTGGCCTGGGCGCCGCGGGTGAACGTGTCGGCGACGACCGGCCGCGCGGTCGACCGACTGGCGCTGGCGCTGCGGACCTCGCTGGAGTCGTGGGGGACGCGCATCTCCACCGGCCGGCTCAACACCTGGCTGGGCGAGGTCGTGGCGGCCACCCCGCCGCCGTCACGGGGCGGCCGGCTGCCCCGCGTGCTGTTCGCAACGCAGGCCGGGGTGCGGCCACCCCGTTTCGTCATCTTCTCGACGGGTTTCCTCGAGCCGGCCTACCGTCGCTTCCTGGAGCGCAGGCTGCGCGAGGATTTTGGTTTTGCCGGAACGCCGATCGAGATTTCGATCCGGGTCCGTGAACGGGGCGAGAAACGCCGGTGAGCCGCCTGACCGGTGCGCATCTGAGCCTCCTGGCCGGTGCGCCGGTCGAGCGAGACAAAGGCCTACCAACCATGAGATCGGCGACAGATCGATTTTCTTGATTGCCGGTATCCGTCTGGTTGAGCGGTCCGCCGCAGGGTGCCATGCTCGGTGGTAATGGGGGTGGGGCCTGATTCGCCGGGATGGCAGGTCAGCGGCTTGCCAGCCTGTCAGCTTGGCAGGTCGCGGGCTTCGGCGATGCCGAGACGGGTGTGGATGAGCGAAAGAGAGCCTTCACGGGACGGGGCTGACGTTCCCGCGGCAGTGGCCGGCATAGCGATGGCCGCGCTGGACGCTCGAGGTGTCCTCACCGCATGGACGGCGGGAGCCGGTCGACTGCTGGGCTATCGGCCGTACGAGGTGCTGGGACGCGCCGCGGCGGACCTTCTTGCCGTGGACTTTCCGGCGTCGGCGCTACCCGGCATCGGGCGGGGGGAGGAGTGCAACGGCCGGGTGGTGCTGCGGCACCGGGACGGCCGAGCCGTCGAGGTCGACATCCACGCGGCCTCGACGCACGGTGTGCGGGGAAACACCGGCTGGGTCGTGGTGGCCCTCGAGCCGGGCGAACCAGGTTCGCGCCATGACACGGCGGCGGCGCTCAAGAACTGGGCACTCGACCAGATGCCGATCGTCCTCGGGATCTACGACCGTGAGAAGCGCCTGGTGGGAGGCAACGAGGAAGCGCAGCGCGTCATAGCCGCGCGAGAAGAAGCAGTACTCGGACTCCGTCCGGGGGAGATCTACCCCAGCCTTACCGCCGACCAGGTCGAACAACTGATGGCACAGGTGATCCGCACGGGGGAACGGTTGACTCTGGAGACGGTCACTCCGCTGCCTGGCGAGAGCCGCGCGCACGCCTGGTCGATCTTCCTCTATCCGTTGAAGGACCCCGGAGGCATGGTGCGGGGGGTGTCGACGGCAGCTCTCGACACCACCACGCAGTACCGGGCCAGGCAGCGGCTGGCCATCGTGAACGCGGCCAGCGTCCGCATCGGAACCACCCTGGACACGGCGCGGACCGCCCAGGAGCTCGCGGACGTGGCCGCCGAGCAGTTCGCCGACTTCGTCAGCGTCGACCTGCTCGACTCCGCCGTCGGTGACAACGAGGCGGACCTGCGCCGGGCCGCCGCCGGCGGCGTGCTCCTCTGCCGGGCCGCACAGCAGTCCGTCCTGGACGGCTGCCCGGAGTCCACGGTCGAGCCGGGAAAGACAGACCGCTGCTGCGAGGACTCGCCCATGGCCCGCGCCCTGGTCACCGGCAGGCCGTCGCGGCATGCGATCGACACCCCCGACATCCAGGCGTGGTTGGAGCACGACACGGCGCGTGCGCGCAGCGTCCGCGTGCACGGGATCCATTCGCTCGTCGTGGTGCCGTTGCTTGCCCGCGGGACGACCCTCGGACTCGCGGTGTTCCTGCGGCATCGCACCCCTGACCCGTTCGACACCGACGACCTGCTTCTCGCCGAGGAGATCACGGCCAGGGCTGCGCTGTGCATCGACAACGCCCGCCGCTACACCCACGAGCACAACACCGTGCTGGCTCTGCAGCGAAGCATGTTGCCGCAGCGCACGTCCCCGCACGTGGCGGTGGCGGTCGCCTCCCGCCATCCGCCGGCCGGCTCCGGGGCCGGGGTGGGCGGTGACTGGTTCGACGTCGTCCCGCTGTCCGGAGCCAGGGTCGCCCTCGTGGTGGGCGACGTGGTCGGGCACGGCATCCAGGCGTTGGCCACCATGGGACGCCTGCGTCTGGCGGTCCGCACCCTCGCCGACATGGACATGCCGCCCGACGAGTTGCTCACGCATCTCGACGACCTTGTCCTGCGTCTGGCCGACCGGGAAGAAGACCCAGGGGCCGAGGAGATGGAGGGGGCGGCCGGGGAGATCGGTGCCAGCTGTCTGTATGCGGTCTACGACCCGATTTCCCGCCGCTGCACGCTTGCTCGCGCCGGCCACCCCGTGTCCTCCGTCGTCGCCCCGGACGGGACGGTCGACTTTCCCGAACTGCCCGCCGGCCCCCCGCTGGGCCTCGGTGGCCTGCCCTTCGAGTCCGTCGAGCTGGAGCTGCCCGACGGCAGCCTGATCGCCCTGTTCACCAACGGTCCGATCGAGTCCGGCGACCACGGCACCGGCGCCGGTGCGGATGCGGATACCGACGTCGGATTCGCCCGGCTGAGCCGTGTCCTGACCAGCAGCAGTAGCACGTCGTCCCTGGAGCAGATCTGCGACAACGTGCTGGAGGCGCTGCTGCCCGGCGGTGTCCCCACCGACGACGTCGCTGTGCTCCTCGCCCGCACCCAGGGCATGGACGCCTCCCAGGTTGCCGTCTGGGACCTGCCCGCGGACCCGGCGGTGGTGGCCCAGGCCCGGCAGATGGCGACCGACCAGCTCGCCGCCTGGGGGCTGGAGGAGGCGTCCTTCGTCACCGAGCTCGTGGTCAGCGAACTGGTCACCAACGCCATCCGCCACGCCGTTGCGCCCATCCAGCTTCGGCTGATCCACGAGAGCAGTCTTATCTGCGAGGTCTCCGACGCCAGCAGCACCGCACCTCACCTGCGCCGCGCCCGCGTCTTCGACGAGGGCGGCCGTGGCCTGCTCCTCGTCGCTCAGCTCACCCAACGGTGGGGCACCCGCCACACCCCACACGGCAAAATCATCTGGGCCGAGCAGCCACTCCCGACCAGCTGCTGAACGCTCCCGGGCGGAGACTGAAGGT
>NZ_CAAAFT010000174.1:16026-17742 GCF_900634765.1 Candidatus Protofrankia californiensis
AAGGTCGAGGACAGCGTCTTCCCGGCGCCGGAGCACCCTCTGACGATGTCGCTGATCTACCCGGCATTGACCGTATATCTCCCTACCACCTCCTCTATCCGCTCCGCGAGTAAAAAGCCCAACTCAGTGATGCGCTGCCCGGCGTTGTACGTCGTCACGCTGAAATGCGGCGTTTCCCAGCGCAGGTCGATGTCCGGATGGTGCTGGAGTTCCTGGGCCGCTTCCGCCACCTCGTTGATGATTTTGATGCTGGTGTAGTAATCGATCGAGAAGGTTTTGTGGATTTCAGCGGTGTCACTGCTCCAGCCGTCGAGCCGGGCCAGCCGGGCGGCAATCTCATCAGCGGGCAGCGGATCGCGCAAAGCCATGATTTAGGTCTCCCTTACGTCTGGTTGCAGCACGTGGGCGCGGACAAGCCGGTCGCGGACGTCACGAACCACGGCATCCTGTCACCAAGCTGTCAAGGTATCCCCGGTATTGCGGAGTTCCTGCCGGAGTCGGACTGAGCTGGTCTCTTCGGCAATGGTCACTGCCTGCCCGACCGCGCTGACTGCCGCTTCTGGTTACCGGCCGGTGGCGAAGGCGACGGCCTGACGGGCGGTGGACTCCGGTGTCACCTCTGGCCGTGGCCGGTAGTTGGATGATGACCTGCTCCCACAGGTGGGCTGATGGGGAAGACCCGTCCGCCCGTCTCTTCACCGGGCCGCGGGGAGGTCGGATCACGACGGCGGTACTTCGAGATGCCACCCACTGGGATGAGGTCGTGACCGCGCTCGGGTACGAGCACCTGCGGCGGCACGACCTGCGGCACACCGGGCTCACGTGGATGGCGGATGCGGGCGTGCCCGTGCATGTCCTTCGCAAGATCGCCGGACACGGGTCGTTGTCTACCACTCAGCGGTACCTGCACCCCGATCGGCGCTCGATTGCTGCCGCCGGAGTGTCGTTGAGTCGCCACCTGACCGGCGATCGGTCCCAAGATGGTCCCAACGCCCAAGCGAGTTGATCGACTGACCCGACGTCATGGAGACATGAAAAAGGCTGCTGACCAGGACCTCAAGCTCTGTTCAGCAGCCTCGCGTCATTGTCGGGACGACAGGATTTGAACCTGCGACCCCCAGACCCCCAGTCTGGTGCGCTACCAAGCTGCGCCACGTCCCGTACGTCGACCACGTTACCTTATGATCCCGCCGGCGTGGCAGGCGCCCTCGATGGTCGTTTGCTTCGTCGAGGGTGAATCGATCATTGATCTCTCCCGGCGGCGGGGGCGGTGCGAGATCTCGGCGCGAGCTTGCCGAGAGATCTCGGCGAGAGGCCGGCGCGGGGTCGGGGCGCCCGTGGGATGGGAGATCCGGGTGGATGCGGCAGTTCGGCGGCGGCATCCACCCGGATCGGCTGGTCTGGGTGCGCTGGATGCACCAGGGCGATCCAGTACACTCAGACCCTTTGGTCACTGCGTCTCGCGGCTCCTGCGGCGAGCGGCAAGGCCGGCTCCGAGCACCGCGACACCGAGTCCGGCGCCGGCGACGGGAGCGATCGGGAACGACGGTGCGGTACCACCGCCACCCGCGTGCACGCCACCCTGTGGAACCGGTTCGGACGACGGCTTGTAGGCGGGTGACTGGCTCGTCCCCCCGGTTGCCTGCGGTGCGGGCGACTGGCTCGACCACTGGCCCGAGGACTGGCCCGGCTGACCGGACTGGCCCGACCCCTGGC
>NZ_CAAAFT010000175.1:0-4273 GCF_900634765.1 Candidatus Protofrankia californiensis
GACCGGACTGGCCCGACCCCTGGCTCGGCGACTGGCTGGATGACCCCCCCGACGGCGACTGGCTGGATGACCAGCTCTGTGACTCTGTCGGGCTCGCACTGGACCAGCCGCCCGAGGACTGCGAGGGCTGGCCCGCATTCTGCCCGGGAAGCTGCGGGATCGGCCACTGGGTGGGCCACTGGGTCGGCAACTGGATGGGCAGCTGGGGCCATCCGGTCGTCTGGTTGGTGGGCGTGCTCGCCTCGCCGCTGTTCCCGGACTGCCCGCCCTCCTGCTGGGCGGTCCCGGACGTCGACGAAGAGCCGGAATCCGACGGGCCGTCCGCAAACGCGGCTGTGGGGTTAAGCCCCACGAAGAGCCCGGTGACGGCCGACATGGCCAGCATCACCACGCCCCGGCCAATTTTGTGCGTCATGACCTTTCCTCTTCTCTCGTACTGCGGCGGTATTGTTACCGCGTGCTACACCATAGCCATTTGATGTTCAGGGGAAGGCGTGGAACGCGATATGGCTACGAGGAAACCGGGGGTCTTCCGGCCATCACGATGGTTGGTTCTGGCCGGGATTCTCCTGATCGGCGTGAGTGGTCAGAAGCTTGTTTCGTCCGAATATGGGAAACTGGTCGGCGTGCCCGAGGTAACAGCCACGACGGGAACTGACGCAGGGTCGGCGCCATCGGTTGCGGCTCCGCGGGGTTCGGCCGCTACGGCCCGGCACCAGAACAGTCCGCCGACTTTTCTGCGTATTCCGGCATTGGGCACGTCCGCGCCGGTCGGGCCGGTCGGGCTCAATGCGGACGGAACCCTCGAAGTGCCGACCTCCTGGACCGACGTCGGTTGGTATGAATATGGGCCGCGGCCCGGTGACGTCGGCGCGTCCGTACTTGTCGGTCATTACGACTCGACGACCGGACCGGCGGTCTTCTACCGGCTCGAGAAACTCAAGAAATCGGACGCCATCGAGGCGAACCTGGCGGACGGGACGGTTGTGCGATTCACGGTCGACCGTATTCAGGAGGTCTCGAAGGATGCGTTTCCGGCGGGCCAGGTCTACGGCAGGGTCGATCGGCCGGAACTACGGCTCATCACCTGTGGGGGTGCCTTCGACAAGAAAACCCACCACTATCTGAAGAACGTGATCGTGTACGCACATGCCGTTGCCGATCGGGTGACACCGACGCCTACACCGTGATCGTCCCGGTGCGCCAGGCCGCGGCGGGACGGCCGAGGTGCCCGGGGGCGAGCCGATCGACGCGTATATGACATCGGCGCGTACGCGACGTCGACATGCACATGACATAGCCGGCGTTAACCTCCGCTGAGACAGGCAACCTCGGGGAGGGGCCATGAACGTCTCGGTGTCACAGGTCGTCCGTACGATCGCCGTGATCGGCGCAATCGGGCCGCGCAGGCGCGCGTCCACAAGGCGCCGCAGGCGTGGGCCCGCGTTCCCGGAAGTCCTGTCGGGGACGCTGCTCATGGCGGCTCTGCTGGTACTGACCGGATGCACGGACACGGACACGGGGTCCGCGCAGGTGCCGCCCTCCGCCGGCGCATCCGTCGGAGAGGCCACCGGCCAGCCCGGGACAGGCCAGCCCGGCACCGGGCAGACCGGGGCCGGCCAGCCTCAGCGATCGGTGGCGCCTGGCGCTACCGCGGGCGCGGCGGCCTTCCCGTACCAGCCGTTGTGGCCCTTTGCCAGCGCCGCGGACGCGCGGGCGTGGCAGACGGGCAGCAGTCCGGAAGGGCACCAGCCGTGGCATCTCGACCCGGCAGCTACCGCGCTGTCCTTCACGCGCGACTTTCTCGGCTTCGCCGACATCGACCGGACGCTTGCCAGCACGGTGACCGGTGACGACGCCCGGGTACAGGTCGGTTACGCCACCGAGGGTGGGCGTACCGGTGTCGCGGCCGTCGTCCATCTCGCCCGGTTCGGTTCCGGCGGTGACGCACCGTGGGAGGTCGTCGGTACCGACGACACCACCTTCTCACTCACCCAGCCGGCCTACGGAGCGAGCGTGACGGCGTCGCTGACGGCCGGCGGCCGGATCACCGGTGTCGACGAAAGCATCCACGTGCAGGTGCGGCCGGCAGCGGGATCCGGCGGCCAGGTCGTCGGGGAGTACTGCTGCCTGCCCGCGGGCGGGCAGAACTCGACCTGGACGGCGAACGTGAAGATCAGCGCACGGCCTGGTCAGGGCCTCGTCGTGGTCGCGTCCACCGGCGGCCACCTACACGGGGTCGAGCGCTTCACCGTCACCGGCGTCCGCTACACGGGGTAGTCAACTACGCCGGGTAGCGGAGCAGGGATAGCCCTTCGGCCGGAGCTGCTCATCCTGGCCGGACTGGCCGGAGCGGGTCGTCCCGGCCGAAGCCGGTGGCCCTGGCCGTGATGATCATTCGGCCAGGGCCACCGGGATGATCGGCTGACCAGGACCACCGCAGTGGTCACCCGGCCAGGACGACGTCGACGGCCAGCTCACCGGTGTCCCGGGTGAAGGCCAGCGCCGCGATGCTGCCGGCGCTGCGCAGATCGGCCGCGGCAGCCTCGACCAGACCCACCAGGTCGGCGTCCCCGCTGACCCGGGCGGAGGCCACCTCCGCCTTCATCGACACCCTGGCCTCCGACTTGGAACGCCGGATCGCCGTGAGCGCCGTGCTGACCGCCTCGAGCAGGCGCGGGTTGCCGTTGTCGGCGACCTTGCGCAGCTCACCCGCCTCCGGCCAGCGGGAGCGGTGCACCGAACCGGGCTTCCACCACGACCAGACCTCTTCGGTGACGAAGGGGAGGAACGGCGCGAACAGCGAGAGCACCGTGGACAGGGCGATGGCGAGGGTGGCCCGCGCGGACGCCGCACCCTGCTCGCCGAACGAGCCGTACGCGCGTCCTTTGACAAGCTCGACGTAGTCGTCGCAGAACCGCCAGAAGAACGACTCGGTGAGTTCGAGCGCGCGAGTGTAGTCGTAGCCGTCCAAGGCCGTGGACGCCGCGTCCAGCACGTCAGCGAGTGCCGCCAACAACGCCCGGTCGAGCGGTTCACCGACCGCGCCGGGTTCCTCGACCGCGCCGAGACCGAGGACGAACCGGCTCGCGTTGAGCAGTTTGATGGCCAGCCGGCGCCCGATTTTCATCTGGCCGACGTCGAAGGCGGTGTCGGTGCCCGGCCGGCCGGAGGCGGCCCAATAGCGCACCGCGTCCGAACCGTGCTGTTCGAGCAGGTCCAGCGGGGTGACGACGTTGCCCTTGGACTTCGACATCTTCTTGCGGTCCGGGTCGAGGATCCACCCGGAGATGGCCGCGTTCGTCCACGGCAGCGTGCCGAATTCGGCGTGGCTGCGCAGCACGGTCGAAAACAGCCAGGTCCGGATGATCTCATGCGCCTGGGGACGCAGATCCATCGGGAACACCCGGGCGAACAAATCGTCGTCGCTGCCCCAGCCGGCGGCGATCTGCGGGGTGAGCGACGACGTCGCCCACGTGTCCATCACGTCCGGGTCGGCGGCGAAACCACCGGGAATTCCGCGCCGGTCCTCGCTGAACCCGGGCGCGGTGTCACTGGACGGGTCGACCGGCAGCGCCGCATGGTCGGCAACGATCGGCCGGTCGTACTGTGGAATGCCGGCGTCGTCCAGCGGATACCAGACCGGGAACGGCACCCCGAAGAAACGTTGCCGGCTGATCAGCCAGTCCCCGGTGAGCCCGTCCACCCAGTTCTCGTACCGGATCCGCATGTGCGGGGGATGCCAGTGCAGTTCACTGCCACGGGCACGTAGCTGTGCCCGCAGGGTCTCGTCCCGGCCGCCGTTGCGGATGTACCACTGGCGGGTCGTGACGATTTCCAGCGGCCGGTCGCCCTTTTCGTAGAACTTCACCGGATGGCTGATCGGCCGCGGGTCGCCCAGCAGCGCCCCGCCGTCGCGCAGCAGCGCCACGATCCGCTCGCGGGCGGCGTGAACGGTGCGCCCGGCCAGGTCGGCGTAGTGGGCCCGGCCCGCCTCCGAGGTGATCGCCTCGGGCGGGTCGACCAGCAGCCGGCCGTCCCGGCCGATCACCGCACGGGTGGGCAGCCGCAGCTCACGCCACCAGGTGACGTCGGTCAGGTCGCCGAAGGTACAGATCATCGCGATGCCCGACCCCTTCTCGGGGTCGGCGAGGCGGTGCGCCAGCACCGGCACCTCGACGTCGAACAGGGGAGTGCGCACCGCGGAGCCGAACAGCGGCTGGTAGCGCTCGTCGTCGGGATGGGCGACCAGGGCCACGCATGCGGCCAGCAG
>NZ_CAAAFT010000175.1:4412-8382 GCF_900634765.1 Candidatus Protofrankia californiensis
CGCATGCGGCCAGCAGCTCCGGCCGGGTGGTCTCGACGACGACCTGCCCGCCGCCGGCGGCACGGCCGAACGCGAGCGAGTGGTAGGCGCCCGGACGGTCCCGGTCCTCCAGTTCGGCTTGGGCGACCGCGGTCCGGAAGGTCACGTCCCACAGGGTGGGCGCCTCCGCCAGATATGCCTCACCCCGCTCGAGGTTGCGCAGGAAGGCCCGTTGCGCCACCGCCCGGGACCGGGCATCGATGGTCGCGTAGGTCATCGACCAGTCCACGGACAGGCCGAGGCGGCGCCACAGCTGCTCGTAGACCTTCTCGTCCTCGATCGTCAGCCGCTCGCACAGCTCCACGAAGTTGCGGCGGCCGACCGGGATCTGCTCCTTGCCGGGCTTGTCCGGTGGGACGAAATCCGCGTCGTAGTGCAGTGACGGGTCACAGCGGACGCCGAAGTAGTTCTGCACCCGGCGCTCGGTCGGCAGGCCGTTGTCGTCGAACCCCATCGGGTAGAAGACCTCACGGCCGCGCATCCGCTGGTAGCGCGCGATGATGTCGGTGTGCGTGTAGGAGAAGACATGGCCTACGTGCAGCGACCCGGAAACGGTCGGGGGCGGGGTGTCGATCGCGTATACCCGTGCCCGGTCGGCGGTCCGGTCGAACCGGTAGGTCGCCTGCTCCTGCCACACGGTCGACCATCGTGCCTCGACGCCGTCGAGAGTGGGCCGTTCTGGAACAGAACGCTCGGAAATGGACCGCTCGGGAACGGACTGCTCCCGGCTGTCTGAGCCGTGCTGGTTCCTGCCTTCTTCTGTCACCACAAGTAACGATCCTACGGGTCGGGTGATGTGGGCTCCGGCACGGGTTTCGCAGGGCCTTTTACATGATCCTTCTTGGGTTCGCGTCCCTGCTGGTCCCGTCCTGGCGGGGTCCCCGCGTCCTGCTGAGACCCGCCTCTCGGCGGGGTCCGTGGGGTCCGCGCGCCGGACGTTCTCGGCCGGTGGAGCGTGGATCCGGCTCCCCGCGTTCTTGGTGGGGTCCCGCGCCGGCCGGGTAGGTTCCTGCCGGCCGGCGCGCGGCGTCCGGTGTTTCTTCGGTGCTCCTCTGGAGCTCCTTGGTGTGGAGCTTCTTGGTGCTCTCCGGCGGTGGGATCGTGTCGGCGGGCAGCCGGCGGTGGCGGGCAGGTGGCGGGCAGACCGTGTTGGCAGGATGTATCTCGTGCATGACACCGGACAGGACACCGTCTCCCCCGCTTCCACCGTTGCGGCCCCGATCGGGGCGGCCGACCGACCGCCGCCCCGGGATCTGCTCGCGCTCGCGCTCGACGTCGCCCGGGAGGCCGGCGACCTGCTGCTGCGGGGCCGAACCGGTGACGTCGTGACCGAGTCGACCAAGTCGTCCCCCACGGATGTCGTCACCGCACTCGACCGGGCGTCCGAGGAGTTGGTCGCGGGCAGGCTGCGCGAGGTGCGTCCGGGCGACGGCCTGCTGGGCGAGGAGGGGGCCGACGACCCGGGCACGAGCGGGGTGCGCTGGATCGTCGATCCGCTGGACGGCACGGTGAACTTCCTCTACAACCTGCCGAACTGGGCGGTGTCGATCGCGGCCGAGGTCGACGGGCAGGTGGTCGCCGGGGTCGTGCACGCGCCCGCCCTGGGCGTCACCTACACCGCGGCGCTCGGGGACGGTTCGGCCTGCAACGGTGTGCCGCTGGCCGGTTCGGCTGCCACGGACCTGGCCCACGCGCTGGTCGCGACCGGGTTCGGGTACACGGTCGAACGGCGGATCGCCCAGGTGACGGTGCTGACCCGGGTCGTGCCACGGGTACGCGACATCCGGCGGATGGGCGCGGCGTCGCTGGACCTCGGCGCCGCCGCGGCCGGCCTGGTGGACGCTTACTACGAGCGCGGCCTGCATCCCTGGGACCACGCCGCCGGGGCGCTGGTCGCGACCGAGGCCGGTCTGCGGGTCGGCGGTCTGCACGGCCGGCCGATCTCGAATGATCTTGCTATCGCGGCCCCGCCCGCCCTGTTCGACGAGCTGCACGACCTGCTCGCCGCCGACCCCCCGGCCGACCGCGACTGATCCCGCCGCCCGACCGCGACCGGAAGCGCCCGGTAACAAGGAGTTTAGATCAAGGAGTGCGAGCGGGGTGCGAGCGGAGCGCATGCTCAGTCGATGCGGCGGAGTTCCTCGCGGTAGCGCTTGCCGTTCGCGGTGTACATCGCAGCCCCGGCCGCGAAGGCGTTCTCCGCCACCGCGTCCGGGCGGATCTTCGCGGGGACTCCGACCGCCAGCGCCCGCGGCGGCACCTGCACGTTGTTGCCGACCAGCGCCTGCGCCCCGACCAGCGCCCCGCGGCCCACCACGGCCCTGTGCAGCACGATCGAGCCGGAACCGACCAGTGACCCGTTCTCGACGGTGCAGCCTTCCAGGTGCGCGATGTGCCCGATGACGCAGTCGTCACCGATGACCGTGGGGAGTTCGGCGGTCGCGTGCACGACCGTGCCGTCCTGCACGGACGTGCGGGCGCCGATATGGATCTCGCCGTAGTCGGCCCGTAGCACCGCGCCCGGCCAGATCGTCGACTCGGGACCGATGGTCACCTTGCCGATCACGGTCGCGTCCGGGTGGACGTAGGCGGACGGGTCGATCTGGGGTACCCGGTCACCGAGTGCATAGACAGCCACGGACATCTCCTTCAGGTGACGCCACGTCCCGCGTGGACGGCAGGCAACGACCGGCCCTGCCTCATCTTCCCCGATGGTCTCTGATCGAGCCCGAGGATCGCCTGCGGGCGTGACTTTCCCGTCGGGTACGGCCGCCCCGTCGGGTACGGCCGCCTGCCGGCCGCTTGCCGGAGTCGAGCCATCCGCCTGCCGGCAGTGGACTACTCGCGCTCACGGATACCCGGCGGCAGCGACCCGGTCGCCTTCATCCACCTGCGAGCGGCCACCCGCTCGGCGGTGAGCTTCCCGACGCCGACGGCCACCCCGGACGCCGCCGCCCAGCTGATCGCGTCCGCCCAGGCCGTGTCGGGATGCGCCGGACTGCGTGGCGGGTCCGACTTACGGATCTTCTTGTACGCCAGAGTCACGGCCCTGCTCGCCACCGACCCGGCTACCGCTCCCGCCGCGCCTCCGACGATCTTCCAGCCGATCTTCGCTACCGGTCGGACCACTACCGCACCCCCGTTCGTGAAAATGTCCTAGCGGCCAAAGGTGATGGGATCATGTTGCTCCCGTCGCCGCAGGCCCAGGTCCCCGAAGACCGTCCGGCTGACAGCACCCGTTGCTGACAGCTAGCTGTTACTGACGACTACCCGTTGTCAGCGCTGGTCAGTGCGCGGCCGGAGACATCCATCGCCGCCACGAGCTCGTCGGGGCGTCTGCACGACACCACCCACACATCGCTCACCGTGCGTATCCATGCGCCTGTACGTATCCAGGGTCTGGTCACGGCGTAGACCCCCGGAGCCAGCGCCGTGCGGATGTCGGAACACACTGCGACCTCGTGCACGCCGTCACGGGGAAGCACCCGCCCGGCCGCGGTCACCGTCTCCTCGGTCACCGTCAACCGTGCACGCCCGAGGACCCACAGCGCCACCTCCATCCCGGCGAACATGCCGGCGTAGACGGCGGCCCGGATCCCGGCGGAGTCCGTGTACACGGTGAAGTAGCTTCCGAAGACGCCGGCGCAGAGCGCGGCCCAGACGTGCCACAGCCGTGGCACGGCCAGCCGTTCCTCGTAGCGCATGTCGCTCAGTATCCACCGTGCTGGCCACTACTCGCGCCCGTCCGTCACCGATCGTCCGTTGACGCCCGAGTTTCCCTGCCGATCCGCCGATCCCGTCGCGGTCGCCCGAGGACGGCCATGATCGCGTACTCTCCGGCCAGCTAGTCTTCGGTGTGCCGTTAGTCCGGCGCCTCGCCGTGCTTCGGCACGCCGCCGGCGGCGGCCCGCATCTGCCAGGACCACGAGGG
>NZ_CAAAFT010000175.1:8407-11350 GCF_900634765.1 Candidatus Protofrankia californiensis
AGTCATGACCGCAACGGACAATCTCACCACGACCCTTACCGCCGCCGGACTCGACCTGGTGGGGGTGCTGGTTCACCGGCTCGACCCGGATCTCCCGCTGCCGGTCTACGCCCATGCCGGCGACGCCGGTGCGGACCTTGTCGCGGCGCAGGACGTCACGCTTGCTCCGGGTGAACGCGCCATGGTGGGGACCGGGATCGCCATCGCGCTCCCCGAAGGGTATGCGGCGTTCGTGCATCCGCGCAGTGGGCTGGCGGCACGCCACGGCGTGTCCATCGTGAACGCGCCCGGTACGGTCGACGCCGGTTACCGTGGTGAGATCAAGGTGGTACTCGTCAACACCGACCTGCGCGAGACGGTGGTTCTGCGCCGTGGTGACAGGATTGCTCAGCTCGTCATTCAGCGGGTGGAGCGTGCGGCATTCCAGGAGGTCGCCGAGCTGCCCCCGACGGTGCGTGGCGTGGGCGGCTTCGGGTCGACCGGCGGTTTTGCCTGACCCCGGCTGCGGGTCCGGCGCCGGGGTCTGGTCCGGGCCTGGGCCTGGGCCGGCGTACCGCCACCGGTGCCGCCCGACCCCGCCGGGGATGCCCGACCATCACGCGTGAGGAGCCGATTGTGACGACAGGGAAGCTGATCGTGAGAACAGGAAGTGGTCGAAGTGTTCCGGCGCGGTCGTAGGCGTGCCGGTCGCGGCTGGCGGGATCCACAGGAGCCCCGGGACGACCGCGACGAGACCGGGCACGACCAGGCAGGCATCGATCGCGACGGCCCCTACGACGCCGACCGTGCCCCGGCCGACCACGTCCGGCGGCTCGATCTGGGGTCGTTGCGGGTCCCGGTGGTCGACGGGGTCCAGGTGCAGTTCCAGATCGACCAGGCGTCCGGGCAGTTGCTGACGGTGACACTCACGGACGGGCAGAGCGGGATGGAGCTGTCAGTCTTTGCCGCGCCGAAGAGCATCGGCCTGTGGGACGAGGTGCGCGTCGAGATCGTGGACTCCCTGCGCGCCGCTGCGGGAGCGGCCGAGGAAACCGGCGGACCCCACGGAAGCGAGCTGCGCCTGCAACTGCCGACCGGTACGCCGGGGGAGTTCATGCCCGGTCGCATGGTGGGGATCGACGGCCCGCGCTGGTTCCTGCGGGTCGTTTTCACCGGCTATGCCGCGCTCGACCCCGCCGCCGCCCCGCTGCTGGCGGAGGCGCTGCGTCGGCTGGTGGTGGTGCGCGGCGACCATGCGATGCCGCTGCGTGACCCGCTGCCGCTGAAGCTGCCCAGGGAGGTCACCGATCCGCACGGCTCGGACGACCAGGCCGACCCGTTCGATCCGGATCCGCGTGACGCCACGCCCGGTGTCGCGGTGACGGCGGCTCGGATGCCGGCTCCGGGTGTGCGGATCGCGGAAGTTGGTTGAAGTCGGTTAGGGCGTGTCAGGGTGCCGGGGCGTTGGAGGGTCAAAGGCGACGCAATCATGTTTTTCTCGCGCCGCCGGAGGCCTGGGTCCTGGGAGCGCTGAGGACCCTGCCGATTCCCGGCTCCCAGCGTCCCACCAGCGGGAATCGGGCACACCGGGCCGGGCTGGTTCGTTGCCCGGGTGTTACACCGGTTTGCGTTACGCCGATTCCAGGTGGCATACACCAGTGAAGGCAGTTGTCATGATGATGAACTCCGGCAGTCGCCTCGCGACCGCAGACCCGCGACCCGCGCTGTCGTCCGTGTCGCCCGCCGCCGCGTGAGCGCGTCCAGCCGCGACCGGCGCATGTCGCCGCGGCAGCCACCGGCATCGTTGGCCGAGGCCGTGGGTGGCGTCCGAGGGATGGTCGACGGCGCCATTCCCACGGTCGCCTTCGTCACCGTCAACGCCGAGGCCGGGCTGGCCGCGGGTATTGCGGTCGCGATCGCCGTCGCTGCTGTTCTCGTGGTGTTGCGGATGGTCCGGCGGGAGCCGGTTCAGCAGGCGTTCTCCGGTCTGTTCGCGGTCGCTGTGGCCGCTTTCGTTGCATCCCGTACGCACAGCGCCGAAGGTTTCTTCCTGCCCAGCATCGCCAAGAACGCCGCGTTCGCGGCCGTCGGTCTGCTGTCGCTGCTGGCGCGCCGCCCACTTGCCGGCTATGTGATGGCGGCGATGGACGCCCGCTACGCCGGCTGGCGTCAGCATGCCGACACCCGTCGTGCCGCGTTGTGGGCGACGCTGGTCTGGATCGCGGTCTTCGTTGTTCGTTTCGCCGTCCAGGGCCTGCTCTACCTGGCCGGCGAGCCCGGCTGGCTCGGCGCGGCCAACCTCGCTCTCGGTCTGCCCCTGTTCGGCGTGGCGATTCTCGCGACCTTCGCCATCGTGCGGCGACTGGCGCCGCGCCAGCCTGCCGCGGACGGGCGTGACGGCGTCACGACCGGTGCGTCCGGCGAAGGGCCGGTCATCGAGGGAACGGTCCTCGACAGCCCCGGGAGATGATCGAAATCGGGGACGTGACCGGGGACGTGATCGAGGTCGAGGTCGGGTCGGTGGCGCACGGCGGGAGCTGTGTGGCCCGTGACAACGGCCGGGTGGTCTTTGTCCGCCATGCCCTGCCCGGTGAGCGGGTGCGGGCTCGCCTGACCGACACCTCACACGACAGGTACTGGCGGGCGGACGCCGTCGAGGTGCTGCGCGCCTCACCGGAGCGTGTCGTCCCGCCGTGCCCGCACGCCGGGGCCGGGCGCTGCGGGGGATGCGACTGGCAGCACGCCTCCCTTGTCGCGCAGCGGCGGCTCAAGGCGGAGGTGGTCCGCGAGCAGCTGCGCCGCCTGGCTGGGCTGGACTGCCCGGTCGAGGTCGAGGCGGTGGACGCCTCACCAGCGGCGCTGCCGCCGGACGTGCCGTCATCGGACGCGTCGTCATCGGATGAGTCGTCACCGGGCGCGCCGCAGCCGGGTTCGCCGTCCTCGTCGGACCGGTCCGACGAGGAC
>NZ_CAAAFT010000175.1:11375-26109 GCF_900634765.1 Candidatus Protofrankia californiensis
GCCCAGGTCCTCGTCGGACCGGTCCGACGAGGGCCTGGGCTGGCGGACCCGGATGCGGTACGTGCTGACCGAGCAGGGTGAGGTCGCGCTGCGTGGCCACCGTTCGCACGAGGTCGTTCCCGCGGCGGACTGCCGGATCGCCCACCCGCTGGTGCGCGCGGCGGTCGCCGACCGGGTTTTCCCGGTGCGCGACGCCGGTGAGACCGAGGTCGAGGTCGAGGTCGCCGCGAGTATGTCGAGCGGCACCGCCGTCGTCACCCGGCTCCCGGGACCGTCCGCCAGCTCTGGCTCTGGTTCTGGTTCTGAAGTCGAGACTGAGATCGTCGAGGTGGTGCGCGATCGCCGGTTCAGGCTCGGCCCCGGGGTGTTCTGGCAGGTTCACCCTGGTGCGCCCGAGGTGCTGGTGGACGCGGTGCTTGTAGGCCTGGCACCCCGTGCGGGGGAGACCGCACTCGATCTGTACGCCGGCGCGGGTCTGTTCGCCGCCGCGCTCGCGGAAGCCGTCGGCCCGAGCGGCACGGTCGTGGCGATGGAGTCGGATCCACCGGCGGTGGCGTCGGCGGCGCGCAGCCTCGCCGACCTGCCTCAGGTGTCGCTACGGGGCGTTCGGGTCTCGCCGGGATCCCTGCGTGGGTTGGCCGCCACCGGTGCCGACGTCGCAGTTCTCGACCCGCCCCGCGCGGGCGCCGGGCGGGCCGTGATGCAGGCGTTACTGGCTCTGGGCCCGCGGGCCGTCGCGTACGTGTCCTGCGATCCGGCTTCCCTCGCACGTGACCTCGCCGTGGCAGTCGCGCAGGGCTACTCACTTGTCACGCTGAGAGCGTTCGACCTCTTCCCGATGACCGCTCACGTGGAGTGCGTGGCGATCCTGACGAACACGCCCGGGGGAGAACGGGGCACGCACGCTCCGGCGTAGCCGTGGAGCGGAGCGAACCACGCATCGTAGGCGCCAACTGCCCCGGTTGTGGCCTGTTTGGAACGTGCTCACATGTCCGCTCCGTGACCCTGAATGATCCGCTGACCTGCGTAGACTGAGCCCGTCCGGGGCCGGATCCCCTCACGAAGGGGGGAGGGAGTGCACGGAGAGGAAGTGCCGGTGTCGCTTCTGTCGACCGTTCGGAATCCGCACGATCTGAAAAAACTCGCAGCCGAGGATCTCCCCGCTCTGGCGGCGGAGATCCGTGACTTTCTCATCCACGCGGTGGCTCGCACAGGTGGTCATCTGGGGCCCAACCTCGGGGCCGTCGAGCTGACCATGGCTATCCACCGGGTGTTCGACTCGCCGCACGACCGGATCCTGTGGGACACCGGTCACCAGGCGTACGTCCACAAGATCCTGACTGGCCGTGCGGACGCCTTCACGGATCTGCGTCAGCGCGGTGGCCTGTCCGGATATCCCAGCCAGGCGGAGTCGCCGCACGACATCATCGAGAACTCCCACGCCTCCACAGCGTTGTCCTACGCCGACGGACTGGCGCGGGCGTACGCGCTGCGCGGCGAGTCCCGGTCGGTCGTCGCAGTCGTGGGTGACGGCGCGCTGACCGGTGGCATGTGCTGGGAGGCGTTGAACAACATCGCCGCGGCGGACCGTCCGGTGATCATCGTTGTCAACGACAACGGGCGTTCCTACGCCCCGACGATCGGCGGGCTGGCCGACCATCTGGCCTCGCTGCGGCTTGCTCCCGAATACGAGCAGGTCCTCGACGTCGTCAAGCAGGTCCTGGGCCGCACCCCGCTGGTCGGCCCACCGCTGTATGACGCCCTGCACGGCATCAAGAGGGGCATCAAGGACGTCGTTCAGCCGCAGGGCATGTTCGAGGACCTCGGCCTGAAGTACGTCGGGCCGGTGGACGGGCACGACGTCCACGCGGTGGAGACCGCGTTGCGGCGCGCCCGCGACTTCGGCGGGCCCGTCATCGTCCACTGTGTCACCCGCAAGGGCTTCGGCTACCCGGCCGCCGAGCAGGACGACGCCGACTGCTTCCACGCCGTCGGAGTGATCGACCCGAGCACCGGCAAGCCCACGGCCGCCGGCGGCGGAACGAGCTGGACGAGCGTCTTCTCCGACGAGATCGTCCAGGTCGGCCACGAGCGTCCGGACGTGGTCACGCTCACGGCTGCCATGCTGCAGCCGGTCGGCCTGCAGAAGTTCGCCACGACGTTCCCGGACCGGGTGTTCGACGTGGGCATCGCCGAGCAGCACGCGGTGACCTCGGCCGCGGGCCTGGCACTCGGTGGCCTCAAGCCGGTGGTGTGCGTCTACGCGACGTTCCTCAACCGTGCGTTCGACCAGGTGCTGATGGACGTCGCCCTGCACCGGCTCCCGGTGACCTTCGTCCTGGACCGCGCCGGTGTCACCGGCGAGGACGGGCCGTCCCACAACGGCATGTGGGACATGTCCTTCCTCCAGCTCGTACCCGGGCTGTCGCTGGCCGCGCCGCGGGACGCACCCACCCTGCGCGCCCAGCTGCGGGAGGCGCTGGCGATCACCGACGGGCCGTCGGTGGTGCGGTTCTCCAAGGGCAAGGTCAACCCGGATATTCCCGCGATCGAACGGATCGGGTCGGTCGACGTCCTCTACCGCTCGCCGGAGGTCACCACGACCCGGGACGTGCTGCTGGTGGCCGTCGGCGCGATGGCGGCGACCTGCCTGCAGGTCGCCGAGCGGGTGGCCAGCCACGGCATCGTGATCACCGTCGTCGACCCGCGGTGGGTCAAGCCGCTTGACCCGGTGCTCGTCGACCTGGCGCGGACGCACTCGCTCGTGGTCACGGTCGAGGACAACGGCCGGGTCGGCGGGGTCGGCTCGACGTTCGCGCAGCTGCTGCGGGACGCCGACGTCGACGTTCCGCTGCGGGACTTCGGCATCCCGCAGACCTTCCTCGACCAGGGCAAGCGTGACCAGGTCATGGCCGACATCGGCCTGTCCGCCCAGGAGCTCGCCCGCAGGATCGTCGAGATGGTCGCCGGTCGCGCGCCGGTTCTCGAGGGCGAGGCCGAGGAGGAGACCGCCGCGGGTCAGCTCTGATCCAGCTCTGGCCCAGCTGATCCGCTTCTGACCCGGCTGATCCGGTTCTGGCCGGCCCTGCGTCCGGATCCGCATCCGGATCGCTGCGGCTTCCGGCGGGTTCTGTGGGCCGGCGGCCGTACCGGGCCGGTGGTCTCCAGCAAGCTCAGTAAGCCCGTCACGGTCCAGAGGGCTCGGACGCCCACATAGGTGCCCGAGCCCTCTGGACCTGGCTCTGCGCACCTTGCTCGCGGCCTGCCAGCGGTTGGACGCCGGTGAGCCCGGCTGGCTGCATCTGACCAGGGGCCGGGTCTCAAAGTGCGGATCAACTAACCACACGCCCTATTTTGATCAAGAAATTGAGTACGAAAACGGCTGCTGTAACGACCGTCTACTCCTCACTTTCGTGATTCGAATCAATATTCGATCATGCTTCTTATGCGCCGCCTACAGGATCAAAGGCAGCGTGATCATGTCCCTTTCGCGCTGCGGGAGGCCCAGGTCCCCGGGTCGCCAGAGGCCCGAGGTCCCAGGCCTCTAGGCTGGGGTGATGCGGTGGACACGGCCTGTTGACGTCCGCGGTCGGCCGGCTGCGGACAGCCGTCCGGCTGAGCCGAGCTGCCAGCCGGAGCCGGGCCGCCGTCCAGATGCGGGCCGCCATCGGGATGCGCGCCGATGGCTGGTGCGTGCGGCGTTGCTGGTCGCGACGGGGCTGCTCGCCGTCGCCCTGGTCAGCCAGTGGAACACCGTCGGTGCGTCGCTCGGCGAGCTGACCGTGTTCGGTGTGGTCGCGTCCGGTCTTGTCACGGTGCTGGCGGTCGGTATGACCGTGTTGTCCTGGCAGGCCGTGTTGGCGGCGCTCGGCGCGGTACTACCCCTGCGGGCTGCTGTACAGATCTTCTTTGTCGGGCAGATCGGCAAATACGTCCCCGGCAGCGTGTGGCCGGTGCTGGCTCAGATGGAGCTGTCCCCGGACTACGGCGTGCCCCGGCCGAAGGCCGCGTCCGCCAGCCTGATCGTGCTCGCTCTGGCGGTTCCCTGCGGTGGTATGGCCGCTGCCGTGACCCTGCCGTTCGTGTCGGCGAGTGCGTTACGTCACTACAGCCTGGTGCTGGTGGCCGTCCCGGTGTTCGCGGTCGTGCTGTATCCGCCGGTGCTGTCTGCGCTGCTGGCGTTCGTGTTCCGGCTGCTGCGCCGCCCGCCGTTGGAACACCCCCCCACCGGACGCCACGTGCTGGCCGGTGCCGGCTGGCTGCTGGCAGGCTTCGTGCTCTTCGGTGTGGCAACCTGGCTGCTCGCCCGTGACCTCACGCCATCGGTGCACGGCCTGCGTCTGCTGTTGCTGTCGGTGGGTGGGTACGCCTTTGCCTGGACAGCCGGTTTCCTCGTGCTGGTGATCCCGGCCGGCGCGGGTGTGCGCGAGGCCGTACTGGTCCTCACCCTGGCGCCGGCGCTCGCGGCCGGCCCGGCGACCGTACTCGCACTGATCATCCGGTTGTTCGCGACCGTGGCCGACCTGGTGTGGGCGGGGGTCGGCATGGCCCTGCGGCCAAGAGATGCCATCAACGGCAATCTCTCACCACCGGAAGCCATCCCGTCACAGCCCGAGCCGAACCGCACCCCGGGCTGAGCAGGCGCCGAAGACCCGGTTTACTCCGCCGGCTGGTGCCTGTTTTCGCCGGTTGCCTATTTTCGGGTTGTCCGCGTGGGTGGGCCTCCCTCCCGCCAGAAGTCGACAACAAGCTCCTTGTCGGCGACGCCGATCATTGCAAGCTCGGTAACGTCGATCCTGAACAGGGTGAACGGCTCGGGCCCGGGAATCTGCGCGGATGCGACCCAGGCCGCGCGATAGGCGTCAAGGCTTTCCGGATCGGTCACCGTGACGGCCTTCCCGCTGATCCTCGCGTCACCTTCGGCGACGTTCTTATCCGTTGTCGCGTTGTGCAGGGCGCATCGCGGGTCTCGTGACAGATCGATTCCCTTGCGTGAGTCGGGCATCATGCCGAGCCACAGCTCGCCGAGCGCGAACAGCGGCTCGACCCCGCTCACCCGGGGCGAGCCGTCGCGCCGGAGGGTAGCGAGGATTGCCAGCCCGTACGCCTCGAACCGGCTCTTGACTGCCGCCGCGAGTTCCGGGGCCGCAGCCTCCACATCACTCCAGTTGGCCATGCCGGCCATGCTGCCAGGCACCACCGACAGTTTCGCCGGACTGGAACGCTCAGGCGACTATGCCAACCTGACTGCGGCACGTATGAGCCTTCGGGCGGGATGCGAACCACTGCGGTTGTGCTATGACTTCAGGGGATCAACCCATCGGACGCCGGGAAAGCGGGCGAAGTCAGCGTCGCTGGAGCATAGTTCCGCGCCGTGCTCGATAGCGAGGGCCGCGAGGTGCGCGTCGGACGTGAGGTTTCCAGCCGTTCCCAGCGGTTCGAGAAGCTGGTGAAGTACCGCGGCGTGGCGTTCGGTGGGATGCACCACTACGGCACATGGCCTGGTGAGCCATCCGTCGACGATGTCGAGAATCTCGTCCGGACGGAACGGATTACGAAAGATCGTGGCGCGCGTCGTCAGTCGTATGACCCCGAGAAGCACCGGCCAGGTGAACGCCACGGTCTCGGTGCCGGACAGTACGTGCTCAAGCCAGGCTCTCGACGGCTCGTGCCTTGGTGAGGTGTTGTCGAGTGCGTATATCAGCAGGTTTACGTCAGGGAGCTTCACTTGCGCAGCTCAAGCTTGCTGATGATCTCCGCGTCCTCGAGTTCGGAACTGAGCCGCAGTGCCTTGTCGAGGTCGACGTCGGGTCGTAGCCCGAGCGACCGGGTGGGCGTCCGGTAGGGGGGAATATCCTGACGACGGCTTGCCAGGCCAGCGCGCACAAGTGCGTTCAGCGCTTCTTTGAACGAAACGCCCCGTTCACGGACGATCTCCCGGAGGGCTGCTGCCACATCCGGGTCGAGAGTCACCGTTGTTCGCACCGAAGCATCATAGCATCAGATGCTTGCTGTCATGATGCTAAGGGGCTGGCGCTGGAGGTCGGCGATCGCGTGCGGCTGGATGGCCGGTGGCGGGGCGGGCATGTGGGCAGGCACAGGGCACGGGGGGAAAGGCGAAGGAGGAGAGGCCGGCGAGCAGGCAGCCGGGATGCGTGAGCCCGGTCGGTGTCAGAGGACACCGACCGGGCCGGGACGGATCAGAACAGGCAGGACGGATCAGGACAGGGTCGCCACGCCGGGTGGGGTAAACCGGCGACTGGTGATCTTTTCGCTGATGCCGGTGCGGTCCAGGTACGGGGTGATGCCACCGAGATGGAACGGCCAGCCCGCGCCGAGCAGCAGGGACAGGTCGACATCGGCGGCCTCGGCGACCACGCCCTCGTCGAGCAGGACACGGATCTCCTCGGCGAGCGCGGCCAGGGACGCTTCCCGCACCTGCTCGCCGGTCAGAACCGGGGTGTCACCGCCTGCCGCGACCCTGATGAGTTCGGCGGCGTCGGGGTCGACCTGCTGGCCGTCGGCGCCCCACGTGTAGACACCGGTCTTGCCGGCGGCCACCAGGCGGGCCAGACCCTCGGGTGCGGTGAAGCGGTCCGGATAGGCGGTGTGCAGGATCTCGGCGACGTGCAGGGCGACGGCGGGGCCGACCAGCGCGAGCAGCACCAGCGGTGACATGGGCAGACCGAGCGGTACGAGGGCCTGGTCGGCCTCGTCCACCGGAGTGCCGTTTTCGATGGCGGCCAGCACCTCGCCCATGAACCGGGTGAGCAGGCGGTTGACGACGAACGCGGGTGTGTCCGTGGTGAGCACCGCGTTCTTCCTGAGCTGTTTCGCGACCGCGAGCGTCGTCGCGATCGCGACGTCGTCGCTCTGCCTGCCGCGCACCACCTCGACCAGCGGCAGGACCGCCACCGGGTTGAAGAAGTGCAGCCCCGCGACCCGCTGCGGGTGTGCCAGCACCGACGCCATGTCGCTGACCGACAGCGCCGAGGTGTTGGTCAGCAGCAGGGTCTCGGGGCTGACGACCGCCTCCAGTTCGGTGAGTACCTGCTGTTTGACCGACAGGTTCTCGAAGACGGCCTCGATGACGAGGTCGGCGTCGGCGAACGCGTCCTTGGTCAGGGAACCCGTCACAGAGGTGTGCAACCGGGACGCCTTGTCCGGTGAGATCCGCTTCTTGGTCAGCAGATTGTCGATCTCACGGTGAACCGCGGCGAGGCCGGCGTCGAGGCGGGTCTGGTCGAGGTCGGTCAGCACCACCGGGACCTCCAGGCGCTGCGCGAACAGCAACGCGAGCTGGCTGGCCATCAGCCCGGCACCGACCACACCGACCTTGGTCACCGGCCGGGCCAGGGACGCATCCGGCCCGCCGACCGGACGCTTCGCCCGCTTCTGTACCAGGTCGAAGGCGTAGAGGCTGGCGGCCAGCTCCTCGCTGACGGCGAGGTCGGCCAGCGCCTCGGTCTCGGCCGCGTAGCCGGTGTCCCGGTCGGCGGTTTCGGCGAGCGCGATCAGGTCCAGCGCCAGGTCAGCCGCTGGCGCGGCGCCGTGCAGCCTGGCGTCGGCCAGCGCCCGGCCGCGGGCGACCGCGTCCGCCCAGGCCTGGCCGCGCTGCACCGGCGCCCGCGCCGCCGCCGGGTCGATCTCACCGCGGATGACGCGACCGGCCCAGCGCAGCGCCTCCTCGAGGAAGTCCGCCGGCTCGAGTAGGACGTCCGCGAGACCGAGGGTGAATGCCTGCGCGGCGCGCAGCATCTTGTTCTGGTTCAGCGGGTTCTCGATGGCGATGGTGACCGCGCGGTCCGCGCCGACGAGGTTCGGCAGCAGCTGGGTCCCGCCCCAGCCGGGTAGCAGCCCGAGGAAGACCTCCGGCAGCGCCAGCGCGGTGACGTCCGACGACAGCGCACGGTAGTCGCAGTGCAGCGCCACTTCCAGGCCGCCGCCCATGGCCGCGCCGTTGACCAGCGCGAATGTGGGGACCTTGCGGCCGCCGAGGCGTCCTTCGCCGATCCGGCGCAACGCCGCGTGGCCGAGCTCGCCGATCGCGTGGATACCGGCCCGGGCCGCGTCCGGGTCGCGCAGCGACGACCGGAAGGCAAGGTCGGCGCCGACGCTGAAGATGAACGGCTTGCCGGTGACGGCGATCGCCGACACGGCCGGGGTGTGCGCCTCGATCTCGTCCGCGGCGGCGAGCAGGCTGCGCAGCCCGGCGGGCCCGAAGGTCGACGGGCGGGTGTGGTCCAGGCCGTTGTCCAGGGTGACGAGGGCGACCGGCCCGGCCACGCCCGGCAGGGTCACGTAGCGGACATGGGCATGCGTCACCACTTCGGCGGGGAAGTCGAGGGCGGCCGCCTGCGTCCCGCTCATCGGGCTTCTCCCGTCCGGTCGGACGCCTGCGCGTCACCGTTGTCACCGTTGAAGTGCGGGTTCTCCCAGATGGTGGTCGCGCCCATGCCGAAGCCCACACACATGGCGGTCAGCCCGTAGCGGACGTCGGGGCGTTCGGCGAACTGGCGCGCGAGCTGGGTCATCAGCCGGACGCCGCTGGAGGCCAGCGGATGCCCCAGCGCGATCGCCCCACCGAAGGGGTTCACCCGCGGGTCGTCGTCGGCGATCCCGAAGTGGTCGAGGAAGGCGAGCACCTGGACGGCGAACGCCTCGTTCAGCTCGAACAGCCCGATGTCGTCGATGGACAGGCCGGTGCGGGCCAGCGCCTTCTCGGTGGAGGGGATCGGGCCGGCTCCCATCACGTGCGGTTCGACGCCGGCGAAACCGAAACCGACCAGCCGCATCTTCGTGGTGAGACCGAGCTCCTCGGCGACCTCCGCGGCGGCGAGGATGCAGCCGGTGGCGCCGTCGTTGATGCCGGCGGCGTTGCCCGCGGTCACCCGGCCGTGCGGCCGGAACGGCGTCTTCAGGCCCGCCAGGCCCTCCAGGGTGGTGTTGGGGCGGGGTGGTTCGTCGGTCGTGACAAGCTCCCAGCCGCTGTCGGCATGGCGGGCGGCGACCGCAACGAGGTCGGGCTGGATCTGGCCGTTCGCGTACGCCTTGGCCACCTTCTGCTGGGAGGCCACGGCGTAGGCGTCCGCCCGCGCTTTGGTGATCTTCGGGTAGCGGTCGTGCACGTTCTCCGCGGTCTGGCCCATCACCAGTGCGGACGTGTCGATGAGCTTTTCGGAGACGAAGCGGGGGTTGGGATCGGCCCCCTCGCCCATGGGATGGCGGCCCATGTGCTCCACGCCGCCGGCGATCGCGACGTCGTAGGCGCCGATGGCGATCGCGGACGCGGTGGTGGTGACGGCGGTGACCGCGCCGGCGCACATCCGGTCGATGGCGTAGCCGGGCACGGACTGCGGCAGGCCGGAGAGGATGCCCGCGACCCGGCCGATGGTCAGGCCCTGGTCGCCGGTCTGCGTGGTTGCGGCGATCGCCACGTCGTCGATCCGTTCCGCCGGCAGTGACGGGTTGCGCCGCAGCAGCTCACGGATGACCTTGACGACGAGATCATCCGCTCGTGTTTCGGAGTAGACCCCCTTGGCCTTGCCGAAGGGGGTACGGACGCCATCGACGAACACGACGTCGCGGACGGAGTCCCTGGCAGCTAGGAACACTGTTGCCTCCTGACCGGGGGAGCCCGGCAGGTCGCTACCGAAACCGGGGCCTGTCACGCCCGCGAAGCGCGCGTGACGGGTGGCGATCTACCGGGAGGACGGTACCGGTGTCGACGTGACTGCCGACACGGTCAGCCTACGGCAGAAGGTTACCCATGGGTAACCCTGTCTGGCCCCGACAGGCGCGACCGGCTACGCACCCTCGTCCGGGACGTCCGTTCGCGACGCCGTCTCCGGCGATCCCGCATCCTGGGACGCCGCCTCCGGCAACCCTGCCGCTGGTGCTTCCGCCTGCGCTGGCTCGGTCAGGGCGCCTGCCACCGGTCCGGCCGTGAGTGCCACCTGCCAGGGTCGGGCGCCGCCGTCCCGGAGCATCCCGGCCACCAGCTCAACAGTCACCGGCTGGGGTGGTGACCAGGCGAGTCTGCGGGCGAGGGCCGGTTCCAGCAGGTTCTCCACCGGCATGGTCCGCTCGGCGGCGATCGCGGCGAGGCGGGCCCGCACCTGGGCCAGGCGGGCGGCAGCTACCGGATCGCGGTCGGCCCACCGGCTCGGTGGGGGCAGGGTGTCACCGCCGGCCGCGGCGGGCATGGGCAGGGCGTCCTCGAGCAGTCCGGCGGCCTCCCGCAGGGCGGTGAACCAGGTCCGCGCGCTGCGGCGCAGACGCGGGCCGGAGAAGATCGGCAACCGGGTCAGGGCCTCGACGTCCGCGGGATTGGCCAGGACCGCTTCGATGATCGCACTATCCGGGAGCACGCGTCCGGGCGCGACGTCGCGTTCGCGGGCGATCCGGTCCCGGGTCGTCCACATCGAGCGGACCGCGGCGAGCTGGCGCCGGTTGCGGACCCGGTGGATCCCGCTGGTGCGCCGCCACAGGTCCGGCCGTGGTTCACGCGGGGGAGCGGCCGCGATCGCGGCGAACTCCTCCCGGGCGAACGACAGCTTGCTCTGTGCCTCCAGCTCGGTTTCCAGGACGTCGCGCAGTTCGACGAGCAGCTCGACGTCGAGCGCGGCATAGCGCAACCACGGTTCGGGTAACGGCCTGGTGGACCAGTCGGCGGCGGAGTGCCCCTTCTCCAGGGTGAAACCCAGTATCTTCTCGACCATGATCCCGAGCCCGACCCGTTCGTAGCCCAGCAGCCGGCCGGCCAGCTCGGTGTCGAACAGCCTGCGCGGACGCAGGCCAACCTCGGACAGGCAGGGCAGGTCCTGGCTGGCCGCGTGCAGGACCCATTCGGCGTCACCGACGGCGTCCTGCACGCAGGTGAGGTCGGTGAGCGCGATCGGGTCGATGAGGTGGGTTCCCGAGCCACGGCGGCGTACCTGGACCAGGTAGGCCCGCTGGCTGTAGCGATAGCCTGAGGCCCGTTCGGCGTCGAAGGCGACCGGGCCTGTGCCGGCAGCCAGCTGTGCCACGGCCGTGAGCAGCGCCGCCTGGTCGACGATGACGGCAGGTATGCCCTCGGAGGGTTCCAGCAACGGGCGGGCCTGTTCTGCGCTGCCGTCTGGATCTTGGCCGAGTTGGTGGGATGAGTCCGGAACCGTCGACGTCACGATCGGCGATGGTACGTCGCGAACAGCGCCCGAGTAGGCCGGTCGGGCGCAGGGGACCCGACCGGATCGGCCGAGGACGGCGGTTTGCCTCGGATCAGGGGCCTGCTTTCACCGTGGAACACCATCCGAGCACGCATTGTGTTCGGGCGGTGCGATGCGGGGGCGGACGGTGGAGTGGACAGTGAGGCGAATGACAAAAGGTCACGGTTGCTCCTTGTGGTGGCGGTGGTGGGATTTGCGGTGGCGATGGGATCGCGGGTGTCCGGGGTCGGCCTCAGCCGCGACGGGACGGCAGGGGCACCACTCCGCAGACCCGCGGCGGCAGGCCCACCATGGCCGCCAGCAGGTCGGCGAAGGAGTGGAGCTGGGCCACCGCCTCGGTAGGTCGCCACGCGCGGTGGTCGCAGCCGGCGGTTGTTTCGGCCCAGTCCGGCGACCACGAGCATCGCAGTTCCACGTCCGAGTTGTCGCCGTCCGCCGCCAGCACGCCGAACCGTTTCGAGTTCGTGATGGTCACGGTGCCGCCCATCGCGCGGTACCCGACCTGGTTGGCCTCCAGCGCGTCATGCAGCCACGACCAGACGACCTCGGGCAGGAGCGGGTCCGCGGCGATCTCGGGATCGACCGCCGCGCGGGCGTAGCAGACGAACCGCGCCGTGCCTTCCCAGGCGCTGTGCCCGGCCGGATCGAACAGGAGGATCAGGCGGCCCGAGGCCACCTCGTCGCCGTCCCGTGACAGCCCACCGGCGACCGCGAACGCATACGGCGCAAGCTTCGCCGGTGCCTGAAGCTCATGTACCGCGACCTCCGAGCGAACTCGGCCCAACGCGTCCCGCAGCGCTGCCGTGGCTGCGACGAAGACAGACGGGACGCCGTCCGGAGACAGCGATGCGCCCATGGACATCACGTTAGGACGTCCTGACCGCGGGCGCGCGACGGAGCATGGGCACCGGGACAAGCGATCGGGGTGTGGACCGGTCGACAGGGACCGGCCGACCGATCAGGCGACATGGCACAACTGCTGTTGGAGCGGTGATCCGCCGGACGGTCCCGGCACCTCCACACGCGCCCGTGGAGCCGGGAAGTCCGCCTGCCCCGGGTTGACGCATACGGCTGTTCCGCAGTCGACGCAGGCACGGTCGGGGCAGTCCGCGCCGTGCCCGTCGCAACACGGTGGCTGCTCGAAACCGCGCTCGTCGCCGCACTGCGGGCACATCAGCAGGGTCAGCCCGTCACCGCCCACAAGGACCTGTTCCATCCGGACACCACTCCCCAGGGCATACCCACGACAGGAGGGCACGCGTAGACATCACGGACCCTCTCATCCCATCCCGACTTCCCTGACGGTGGCACGGACAGGCCCCATCTCCACGCATTCGGACCCGGCGTGTCGTGCGCGTGCACGATGTCCGATATGAAAGCTATTGGAGTATCAACTCTGTTGACAGCCTATTGGGGTATTCGTGCCATTCGGCCGGGTCGGGTTGAGCGTGCCGTCGGCCGGCTCAGGAGGCCGATTCCGGGGCTGACGCGGTGGAACCGCCCGTTCCTCCGGTCTGGGCACGGCTCGTTGCCGGCGCCTGCAACCATCGGCGTTCGACGAAGTAGGGGGCGACGGGCAGGACGGACGCGCCGAGCGCCAGCAGCGTCCTGCGCGCCGGCCAGTGGCGGCCCGAGGCGACGGCGATGATGACCGCACAGTAGGCGAGAAAGAGCACCCCGTGAATCGGGCCGAGTATCCGGACACCGCCGGGGTGGTCGGCCCCGTGCTTGACCGCGGTTGCCGCCAGCAGGAACAGGAAGGACGTCGCCTCGGCGATAGAGATCATCCGGGCGGCGGCGAGTATCGAGGTGCCGTTGTCGGGCTGCCGGCGTTCGCCGTCGGCTGGCATGTTCGGCCTCCATAGTCATCACGACGGCATGGTCGCGCCGCCTCCGGCGGGTGGGAGGACTCGTGGATCCGGGCGGCTGTTCTATTCTACGTCCTGTCGAAGATAAACCGTCTTCAGGGCGATCTACTGACCCTCCGGGGCGCCAGGATGTCGTGTTGCGCCGGCTTCGTCCCGCACCCCGCTCCCGTGCCGTGTTCGCGCGGTGCGGCAGGCGTGACGGACGTCGCGGCCGGGCCGGTTCCCCGTCGGCGACACCCACCACGGTG
This sequence comes from Candidatus Protofrankia californiensis, assembly GCF_900634765.1. NCBI lineage: Bacteria > Bacillati > Actinomycetota > Actinomycetes > Frankiales > Frankiaceae > Protofrankia > Candidatus Protofrankia californiensis. The sequence continues at coordinate 24,702 of NZ_CAAAFT010000175.1, forward strand.
GACGTGCAACCATCAGGGTCATGTGTTCGGCGGCGGTGGATCCGGCAGTGGTGGATTCGGCAGCGGTACCCAGGCGGGCGGCCCCGGACGTGTCCGCTGAGGCATCCGAATTGCGCGAAGTACCCGAATTGAGTGAAGAATCCGAGTCGGGTGGAATGTCCGATCTGCACAGTGCGCCGTTTCTGCGTGCCTGTAGAGGGGAGCCCGCCGGGCGCGTTCCGGTGTGGTTCATGCGCCAGGCAGGCCGCGCGCTGCCCGAATACCGCAAACTGCGTGCCGGCACGGCGATGCTCGACTCCTGCCGCGATCCGGACATGGTGACGGAAATCACTCTGCAGCCGGTGCGTCGCTTCCGCACGGATGCCGCGATCCTGTTCTCCGACATCGTGCTGCCTCTGGTCGCCATCGGCGTGGACATCGACATCGTCGCCGGAGTGGGTCCGGTCGTCGCGGACCCGGTCCGTGACGACACCGCGCTGACCCGGCTGCGGCCGCTTGCCGGTGACGACGTGCCGTACGTGACCGAAGCCATCCACGCACTCGTGCGGGAGCTGGGGCCGACCCCACTGATCGGATTCGCGGGAGCTCCGTTCACCCTGGCCAGCTATCTCGTCGAAGGCGGACCGAGCCGGACGCACGCCCGCACCAAACAGTTGATGTACAGTGCACCACGGCTGTGGCACGAACTGGCGGAGCGGCTCGCCGACATCACCATCGGTTACCTGCGTGTCCAGGTGGACGCGGGGGTGAGTGCGCTGCAGCTGTTCGACTCGTGGGCCGGGGCATTGGACGAGGCCGACTACCGCCGCTACGTCCTTCCCCACAGCCGGCGGGTTCTCGATGCCTTCACCGGTGACGGCGTCCCCCGCATCCACTTCGGGGTGAACACCGGCGAGCTGCTTGGCGCCATGGCCGAGGCGGGCGCCGACGTGGTCGGGGTGGACTGGCGGGTCCCGCTGGACGATGCCGCCCGCCGGATCGGTCCGGGCCGGGCGGTCCAGGGCAACCTCGATCCGACCGCCGTCTTCGCGCCGCGTGACGTCCTCGCCGAGAAGGTCCACGACGTGTGCGCTCGTGGTGCCAAGGCCGACGGCCACGTGTTCAACCTCGGGCACGGGGTGCTACCCGAGACCGATCCGGGCGTGCTCGCCCACATCGTCGAGCTGGTGCACGAGTTCTGACCGCTCGTTGACCGGGCCCGACCGCTGTGACCGGGTTCTGACCGCCCTGGCCGTCCGGCAGGGCCGCTCCGGCGGACGTTGGTCGGTGCCGGCGGTAACGGCCCGGCGGTAACGGGAGCACCGTGCCGGGAACCCCGGTGCCGGGAGTTGCCGTGCCGGGCATCCGTCATCGCCCGCCGAGGGCGGCCGGGTGCCTTTCCTCACCCCTGTCATGCAATCTCCGGCCG